>NZ_JAOQJF010000023.1:0-50896 GCF_025567195.1 Alitiscatomonas aceti
AAGGGCCCGGCCGCATAAGGGTATCATTTAAAACCGTCCAGGTTCAGTAAGTTGGGACACATGCTACACACCGTGTGGCATGTGTCCTGCTTTTAATTATACTTCAATTACATATCCTTGTTGAAATTAGAATACACTTGCGTTATCATTTTCTTTAGTCAATCACGATTTCCAAGAAAGGGCAAATAAGTATGGCTGATGTTGTTGATATTCCGGAATTCAGAGCATTTTATTATACAGATGATACGCCCCGCCAGTTTTATACCCTCCGGCGATACGAGGATGAGAGCGGGTCTGGGAAAATGCACTGTTATAATATTGCGCCAGGTATTCAACTGTCTTTTAATGATCTAAATCTAAGTTCTTGCTATCAGCCACTAAATGTCCAAAAAGATTTTTTAGAAATAAATTATTGCCTTGAGGGCGGACACGAAGTTGAAATGGTCGGAGGCGGAATTACCTTCTTGGGTGAAAAGGATTTAAGTATATCTGGCCTATACCATGATAAACGGGTTATTGTCAATTCAAGAATCCCTTTCAATAAATATAAAGGTATAACCATTCTCTTGGAGCTAGAAACAGCCCAGACGACTCTCGACAATGAATTCTCTAAGTGGCATATAGACTTGCAAAAAATCCGCACAACTCTATGTCCGGAAGGACGTGTTCTTTTAATAAAATCCAAACAAAAAATCGACCATATTTTTGCAGAGATCTTGAGCGTTGAGAACCAGATAAGATTGCCGTATTACTGGCTGAAAATCCTGGAAATCTTACTTTTATTAAGCCAACTGGATAACAGTTATGTGGAGCCGCCCCAACAGTTTACGGAGAAAGTATCCCGGCGGACTCAACAGGTCTATCAGTATATTATTGAAAATCCTTTTACACAAAAAAATATTTCTGAGATAGCAGAGATTTATGGGGTTTCGGAATCAAGTATGAAACGCTGCTTTAAGTCAATTTCCGGTGCTTCTCTAGGCACGTTTATGAAAAGGAAACGGATGGAGGCTGCTGCGGAATTACTTAGGTCAGAGCCGACATTGAGTGTGGGTGAAATTGCCAGTCTTGCAGGGTATGAAAATCAAGGAAAGTTTTCTGGGGCATTCAAATCAGTATACGAAATGACTCCTATCGCATATCGTTTGAAATACTCGTGACCTAAATGGATTAAGACTTGACCTAAACAGTTATAGACGAATATATGATCTTGTGCTATCATAATTGACGTTAATTAGAGAATGGTGAAAAGAGCCGCGTTCAGCGGTTCTTTTTAAGGGTGTTAGTTAGCGATGTCTAACCTCGAGCGAATGGGGGGCAAATCAGTTGTTCAGTATGGGGATCAGTGCGCGAATTGTAAAACGTATTATAACCTTGCTAATTGTGACTTTGGGAGTCGTTACTCTCAGTTTTTGCTTGCAGATATTTACCGGTACAGATCCGGCAGAAATGCTTGTAAGAAAGACTACATTGTTCGCAACAGAAGAGCAAATCCAAGCAATGAGAGTTGAACTTGGCCTGGATGGTACACTCTCTGAGCAATATGCAGATTATATAAAAGGACTACTTACCGGGGACTTGGGTATTTCAATTACCAATCGAAAGCCTGTCATTGATAATATTAGAAATGCCCTTCCTGTTACATGTATGTTAGTTATTATGTCTATGCTCTGGGTTGCTATTTTAACCGTTTTAATATCAGCGTTTTCTGTCATATGGAAAGACAAAGCATTTGACCATGCAACAAGAGTTATCTGCATAATTGGTATATGTGTTCCGAGTTTTTGGCTGGCACTCATTCTGCTAATTGCTTTTGCAGTTGAGATTCCGATATTTAGTGTGATTTCAGACGGGAGTATTAAATCCCTTATATTGCCATCTATTTCTATTGCCATTCCAATTGCTTGTATTTCTATCAGAGTTTTGCGCGCTGCTGTAATAAACGAATTAAAAAGTGACTATGTTACTTACGCTAAAGCGAGGGGGTTTTCCACATCTAAAATTGTATACGGCGAGGTCCTGAGGAACGCATTTCCATCGGCCATAACACTTTTCGCACAATATTGCGCATCAGTTTTTGGAACCTCTGCACTGATAGAAACTGTCTTTTCCATTCAGGGTCTTGGATACTATTTAACTGAAGCGTGCGAAAGTATGGATGTATATGGAATATCGGGTGTGGTACTTATTTGCGCAATCCTATTTGTTCTTTTTAATACTGCAGCAGACATCTTCTCGGGCATTATTTGCCCTGCGTATAGGAGGAAACGTGTATGAGGAAACATCCACAAATTGTCATTGGTGTTTTGCTTATTGCGTTATTTATTTGTATTGCGATAACTGCACCCCTCCTTGCCCCAAATGACCCAAATGCAACAAACCTTGCACTAAAAAATGCCCCGCCATCAGCCGAGTATCCTCTTGGATGCGATCAAATGGGGCGGTGTGAACTTTCGCGCTTAATTTACGGAGCGCGATATTCACTAAGCCTTACGGTGCCTGTGCTGATAGTACTAGCAGCGATTGCATTGTTTATTGGATGCTACACTTCTTATAAAGGTGGCCTAATAGATGAGGTCATCCGATTGTTGTGCGATATATTTATGGCATTTCCGCTTTTAGTAATAGCAATGTCATTAGTGTCAGTTATTAACAATTCTGTTGCGAGCATTATCACTGCAATTGGTATTTCTATGTCTGCGTGGTTCTTACGCATGGCGCGTTCTTATGCAAAGACCGAGTGTGGAAAGGGGTATGTAGAATCCGCAAGAGTATCTGGTGCATCTGCAATGCGGATCGTACTTCACCACATTATCCCGAATGTATTGCCACAGTTTGTTGTCTATTTTACCACGGGAATAGCATCAGCAATTCTATCGGTATCAAGTTTTGCATTTTTGGGTGTGGGCCTTATTGCTGGTACTCCGGAGTGGGGAGCCATGCTTAATGACGCTCGAAACAGCATTTATACAAATCCCGCCCTAATTGTTTATCCCGGCATATGCCTCATTATCTGTTGTGCGGGCTTTAATTTATTAGGTGAAGGTATTCGGGATTTTATTGGCAAGGAGGACCAGATCAGTGTTTCTTGACGTCAGAGATCTCACTATTACTCTCAAAACGGGTGAAGAAATTGCAAAGGATATTTCTTTTTCAATAGATGGAGGAGAAATGTTGTCCATTGTGGGCAGCTCTGGGGCAGGAAAAACGACGGTATGCAAGGCCGTTATGGGCTTACTTAGTTCTAATTATTCCATTTCAGGTGAGGTGCTTTATAGGGGGGAAAACTTGCTGCACTGTTCAAAGAAACGATTGCAGGCAATCTACGGTAAAGAAATATGCTATATTATGCAAAACCCCATGACAGCATTTAATCCATCGCTGCGTATTGGAAGGCAATTAGAAAAAACATGTTACTTACATAACCCCCAAATATCGCGGCAGGAATTACAACTATTAGTGAGCAACACACTACAACAGTTGGGCCTTGATGATTTGAAACGGATACTGAAGAGTTACCCTGATGCCCTTTCAGGTGGGATGTTGCAGCGGATTATGATTGCAGCAGCACTAATCAATCAGCCTACTATATTGGTTGCTGATGAAGCGACTACAGCAATAGATGCCTGTAACCGAATTGAATTGATGCAATTACTTAGGCAGTTATGCAGTGGCGGCATGGCGATCTTATTTGTTACACATGATTTAAGAGCGGCGTCAATGGCGGATCGAATTTTAATAATGAATGATGGCCAGTTGGTCGAGGCAGGGACAACAGAGCAGATATTCAATGAACCTAAAGAAGAATATACAAAATATCTGCTTAGTGCTTGTACGTTGGAAAGGCGGTGATTATCTATGATTGAGGCGAAAGATGTAAGTTGCACTTTTGCCCGCAATCCGTTTTCCAAAGAGGGATTCATGGCGGTTTCCCCAGTTTCAATCCAATTCATTGATGGTGAACGGTATGCCATCGTTGGTGAGTCAGGGTCAGGTAAGACAACACTCGCCAGAATGATTGCGGGCCTCCAGCGTCCTACGACGGGGAATATCTATGTCGATGGGATGCCTGTTTACGGTAAACACAAGGTTCATACAAATTACTTCAAGGAAGTCCAAATTATTCAACAGGACTCTTCATCTGCATTAGATCCTAAAATGTCCGTGGGTAGATCAATCGAAGAACCTCTTTTGTGTTTTTTTCATTTAGACAAAGGAGAACGCAAAAAAAGGTGTCATGATCTGATGGATTTATGTAATTTGCCTGTTGAATACTACTCGCGTCTTCCC
The DNA here is from genome assembly GCF_025567195.1 of Alitiscatomonas aceti. NCBI lineage: Bacteria > Bacillati > Bacillota > Clostridia > Lachnospirales > Lachnospiraceae > Alitiscatomonas > Alitiscatomonas aceti. The sequence continues at coordinate 4,291 of NZ_JAOQJF010000023.1, forward strand.
GCAGAATTATCTGGGGGCGAGCAAAAACGAGTCGCTATTGCAAGGGCCTTGGCAGCAGAACCTAAGTGTCTAATTTTTGATGAGGCAACAAATGGCTTTGACCTTCCTTTACGCAAGAAGATCATTGAAGAAATTGTTGACTTGCAGAGGAAACTCGCATTTACCCTTATATTTATTACACATGATATGGAGTTAGCCGTCGTTATTGCTGACGTAATTTTGGTTATGAGAAATTCCACCTTGATTGAACAGGTTGAATTTTCTGGAGATATATCAGTATTTACAAGCGAATACAGCAAGACGCTTTTATATGCGAGTGGAATTACTGATACATAATCATTGTTGGAATTGATCATAGCAGAAATAAAATGAAAGGATAGTTTGCGATGAAATTCAAAAGACTTGCAACGATTCTTATGGCTGCGGCCATGATGGTTTCGTTGGTTGCCTGTACAGGCGACAATGGCGAAAACTCAGAAACGCCTGTTACTTCGGGCAATGATGTTGTGGAGGAAACGGAAACCAACCACATCACTTTGGCCGAAAGTTGGGGATTTGAAAATTTCTATACAATTATGACGCCCGATGTATCGGCAAGCAACTTCGGTATCACATATTATCTTAGCAATTTCTACGATGTGCTTGTAGAATATCAAGATGGAGAATACGTTGGTGGTCTGGCCGAGGATTGGACAATTAGCGAAGATGGAACGGTCTACACATTCAATCTACGGCATGATGTGAAATTTTCTGATGGTAGCGATCTGACTGCGGAAGATGTTGCCAAATCGCTTTTGGCCGTTCCCATCAATTTGGGGCAATACAATGGAACCTATGGCCGCCTGTCTACAATTATTGAAGATGCAGTGGTCGTTGATGACTATACTGTTGAAATGCATCTGACGCAACCTTATTATAATGCGCTGCGGGAGCTGTGTTTGGCGAATCCATTCGGAATCGTATCGAGTGAACAACTTAATGATGATTTAACGAAAAAGGATACTTTTGAAACTGCAACCTATGGTACAGGTCCCTATATGTATGCTGGAGATAATGACGGGCAGACCTGGAATTTCGAGAGCAATCCCTACTATTGGGGTGAAAGACCTGATGTTGAGAGTTTTTCTATCAAGAGCATTCCTGACAATGATGCTAAAATTCTCGCATTGAAAAACGGGGAGATTGATTTTGTCGCAGGAATCACGAACGTCTCCAACGAAAGTTTTGTGGAAATGCAAAACACTGAGGGATTTGGCGCCAAGGTTGACGACAAATCTTTCCGCACCGGATATATTGGTTACAATTTAAGTAGCTCTATGTTCGGTGATGAAGTTGTTCGCCAAGCCATTACATTGGCCTTAGACAAAGATGCAATTTCTGAGAGCATTTATGGCGGCCTGTATGAAAAAGCAGATACATTCTTCCCGAAGACCCTACCCTATTGTGATGTAGAGCAAACCGTATACTCTTATGATATAGACAGGGCAAACCAATTGCTTGATGAAGCAGGATACATTGATACGGATGGCGATGGCATCCGTGAAAAGGACGGTGAGAAACTATCCTCTCCGTTCCAGTACCAAGCAGGCTCCGCTTCTGATGATAACTTGGTTGTTTATATCTGCGACCAGTTAGGGAAAATCGGAATCGAACTTACACCGCAGTCTGCACAAATGATGGACTGGTATGCAATGATTACAACTGGAGAGTACGGCCTTACCTTATTTAAAACACAAGGCGGTTTCTATGATCCGGGCAATACGATCGGTAATATCGATCCCAGCATGGCCATGGACCCAATTATCTCCCAGGTCGCTGCATACTTGCCGGGCGGTGCCGATCTGATTACAGAATTGGAATCTACTACTGACGAGGAACGAATCCAAGAGATTTATGGAATTATTTTGACTACGATGGCGGATCAGTGCCTTACTACACCTCTGGTGTATCCTCACCAACTTGCAGTATATAGTGATAAGATTGCAAACTACGATTTTCCGCCTGATGCAAACTTTACTGCTGTACAAAATATCACATTAAAGTGAGCATTTTCCCATTCTGCAAACGGCGTGCTATGCAAAACATAGCACGCCGTTTGTAGAAAGAGAAACGACATATTGCAAATAGATTACAGAGAAGTTATGTTAAACCATATATTTGCTCTGCCGGTTGAAAGGAGTCCAGATATTGGTGAGCAATCAATCAAAAGGAATTAAGCGGATTCTCAGTTTTGCCGGCAGATACAGGGGCCTCTTGACTTTTGCCCGTTGCCTTTCCGGCATCAGTGCGTTGTTTATTATAGGCCCTTTTATCTGTGTATATTTTGCGGCAAGAGAACTTATCGCTGTATTTTTAGGCGATCAATTGAATGGCCAAGCATTATTGAATTGGGGCCTTTTTGCATTAGGATTAGAACTCGTGGGAGTAGTACTCTACTTTTTGGCTTTGCTATCTTCTCATATCGTTGCGTTCCATATTCAAAAAAACCTGCAGATGGCAGCATTAAGGCACCTTGCTCATATGCCAATTGGCTATTTTAATGCCAATCCAAGCGGAAAATTGCGTAAAATAATTGATGAAAACAGTTTTCAAACGGAGACCTTTATTGCACATCAGTTGCCAGATTTAACAGGCGCCCAAGTAACCCTGATTGCTGGTGTTTGCTTTATGATCATTTTTGACTGGCGTATTGGAGTTCCACTTATTATCTTATATGGAATGGCCTTTTATCTGCAAAGCTCTCTCATGGGAAAGAATAGTGCTGAGTTTATGAGAATTTATCAAGACGCTCAAGAAACAATGAACCATGAGGCTGTTGAATATATTAGAGGAATCGCCGTTGTCAAGGTGTTCGGACAAACTGTAAAGTCGTTCGCCAAATTTCATAATGCGATAGAGACCTATAAAAAGTACGCACTTGCTTATACTATGTCTTGCAAGAAAGGCATGGTTGCATTTAATGCTATCGTAAACTCATCCTTTTTAGTGCTGGTTCCGATTGGCTTTCTAGTTGGATTTACGACCCCGACACTCAGAGATTTTATTCAAAGTTTTCTGTTTTACGTGATTTTCTCTCCGGCATGCGCAGTGATGCTTAATAAAATTATGTATATGACTAGTTATAAAATGCAGGCAGAGGAGTCTATGCGTAGAATCGATATGATTTTAACTTCTAAACAGCAACCAGAACCAGCGATCCCCCAATATCCTGATACATATGAGGTCGCTTTTGAAGATGTGACATTTGCATATGATAATACCGATCACCCCGCAGTTTCACATCTCACTTTTATGGCAAAAGCAGGAGCAATAACGGCCCTTGTGGGACACTCCGGGTCAGGTAAAAGCACAGCGGCCAGTCTGATCCCTCGGTTCTATGACGTGCAGGATGGCGCAGTAAAAATTGGCGGCGTTGACATCAGGGAAATCCCACAGGGTGATTTAATGAAAATGGTGGCATTTGTGTTCCAAGACCCCAAGTTGTTTAAGGATAGCCTATTAGAAAACATAAGAGCCGGAAGACCATCGGCAACCCGTGAGGAAGTTCTAAAGGCAGCTCATCTGGCGCAGTGCGACGACATACTGAAAAAGCTTCCAAACGGAATAGATACAATTATTGGAAGTCAAGGTATATACCTGTCCGGGGGCGAAACACAGCGCATTTCTATTGCCCGCGCTATTTTAAAAGATGCTCCTATTGTAGTTTTAGATGAGGCGACAGCATATGCTGACCCCGAAAATGAGCATCAAATCCAGAAGGCCTTTGATGGACTTATAAAGAATAAAACGGTTATTATGGTTGCACATCGGCTTTCGACTGTCCAGGATGCAGACCAAATATTGGTGATGAAAAACGGTGCGATAGCGGAAAGCGGAACACATTCTGATTTGATAAAGCATCAGGGCGAGTATGCTAAAATGTGGGACAATTATAACAAAACGGTGCAGTGGCATATAGAAAGTTGAGGTGCTGTCTATGCTAAAACGTGCGTTTGCATTAAGCGATCAAGGCGCAAAAGATTTAGCGAAAGGAATTATAGCAACTGCCTGCGCCAATTTGATACAGATCATTCCAGCAAGTTTGTTGTTGATGGTAGTAATGATGCTTTTAGAAAAAGCGGCGGGGACTCAAGTTAATGTAGGTCGGAATATTCCGTTCTTTGTCGGAATTACCCTGGTGCTTTTTGGCATGATCGCGATTGCCCAATTAGTACAATACAATTTGACATACACTGCTGCATATAAGGAAAGTGCAAACCGAAGAATTGTGCTGGCTGAAAAACTCAGAAAACTTCCACTGTCATTCTTTGAAAAGAAAAATTTAGCCGATCTGACAACTACTATTATGGGGGATTGTACAGCATTAGAAAGGACATTTTCTAATGCGATTCCACAGTTGTTAGGCACAATTCTTATGTTTGTTATTATGTCCGTGGGGCTGGCAGTTTTAGACTGGAGGATGGCTCTTTGTATTATTGTCCCGGTACCAGTTGCCTCAATTGTTGTTGTTCTTGCTCGTAAGGCACAGAGTAAGGCGGAACTTGAAAATCTGGAGGCAAAAAGGTGCGCCTATGACGCAGTACAAGAATATATTGATACTATAAAAGAATTAAAAGCATACTCAAAAACGGATGTATACTTGGATGAACTTGATAAAAAGTTAGAGAATGTTATTCGTTGTTCCTTCCGAAATGAGTTAGCCCCCGGAGCATCTACAACAGCTGCTCAGTTCATCCTGCGCTTTGGTTTAGTTGCTGTTTTGCTTATAGGGGGAAACTTGGTGATTGAAGGTATGCTTTCTATTCCCATGCTCATACTGTTCCTTCTTTTCGCTGGTCGAATCTATGATCCATTCACCAACTGTTTCATGCTATTAGCGGAGGTTTTTGCCGCACTTGTAAGCATTGGCCGGATGAAACAGATAGACAATACACAGGAACAAACCGGCTCAGACTGTTGCAATAACATTGGCTGCGATATTGAGTTCAAGGATGTTTACTTTTCTTATAACGAGGAACCAGTTCTGACAGGAGTATCTTTTGTAGCAAAGCAAGGCGAAATAACTGCTTTAGTCGGGCCATCTGGCAGTGGAAAATCAACAGTTTCAAAATTAGCAGCGCGTTTTTGGGACGCCGATTCCGGACTCATAACACTTGGAGGCATAGATGTCAAAACTGTTGAACCAGAAGTATTGTTAAAAAACTATGCAATCGTATTCCAGAATGTCACCCTTTTTGACGAATCGGTAATGGAAAATATACGGCTTGGCCGTAGCGGAGCTTCTGACGAAGATGTTAGAGCCGCAGCAAAGGCCGCCCAATGTGATGAGTTTATTGATCGTTTACCGCAAGGCTATGACACGAATATCGGGGAAAACGGAAGTAAATTATCCGGTGGCGAGCGCCAGCGCATTTCTATTGCCCGTGCCTTGCTAAAAAATGCTCCTGTTATTCTTCTCGATGAAGCAACTGCATCTATGGATGCAGAAAGTGAAACAATGGTACAAACTGCCTTGTCAGCGTTATTAAAAGGTAGGACAGTGATAGTTATTGCGCATCGAATGAGGACCATAGCAAATGCAGACAAGATAGTTGTTTTGGACAAAGGAAAAGTGACTGAAGTGGGGACTCCCAGCGAGTTGGCTAAAAAAGGCGGGTTGTATGCGCATTTGGTTGCACTCCAGCAGAAACAGCAAATGTCTTCCTTACCGACATGAACGTCCTAAGAGGGAAATATGAAAAGAAAACAGCAAGCCACCACATCGGGTGAAGATTATTTAGAGGCAATTTTAGTGCTCCAAATGCAGAAAGGAACAGTGCGCTCTGTTGATGTCGCCCGGCATATGGAGGTGTCAAAGCCCAGCGTGAGCCATGCGGTGGCGACCCTGCGGGATGGAGGTTTTCTGACGATGGACAGCGACTATTTCCTGCACCTGACCGACATTGGCCGGGAAGTGGCGGAACAGATTTACGAAAAGCACCGTTTCTTTACCGAGCGTCTGATTGCCGCCGGCGTGGATCCGAAAACCGCAGAGGCAGATGCCTGCCGGATTGAGCACGTCATCAGCGACGAGAGTTTCCAAAAATTAAAGAAACAACTCATGTAACCTGTGGAGATCGAACTCATTACACCAAGAGTGTCTTCGAAATTGAGGATGACCAATATGCAAAACGATCCGCGCTCCCGAATTCTCCTATTGCTACAACTTCTCCTGAAGCAGACAGATGAGCACCACTACGCAACTGGCGCGGATATTCTCCGTTTTTGGGAGACTCATGGCATCCAGACCACCCGGAAAAATGTGTACAGCGATATCCAACTGCTCATGGACTTCGGCCTGGACGTCATCTGCATCAAAAGCACGCAAAACCGCTACTTCGTCGGTTCCCGGCTGCTTGAGCTGCCGGAACTGAAACTGCTGGTGGACGCTGTGGAGTCCTCCCACCTCATCACAGAGAAGAAAAGCACCGCCCTCATTGAGAAGTTAGGCCATCTTACCAGCAGACACAACGCCGCGCTCCTGAACCGCCCCGTCTACATGGACGGCACGGCCAAGCCGGACAACGAGGCCGTGTACTACGCCATCGACGCGATCCAGACGGCGATTCACAAACAACGGGCCATCTCCTTCCAGTATTTCGAGTACACGCCGAAAAAGGAAAAGGTCCTGAAACACAAGGGCTACCGCTATGGATTCAGCCCCTATGTCCTCATCTGGAGCCGGGATTTCTATTACGCCGTGGGCTGGTCGGAAAAGCACGGCAAACTGGCCCAGTTCCGGGTGGACCGCATGACGGCCATCCAGGATTCAGATGCCCCTTACATAGCGGATCCGTCCTTTGACCCAGCGTCCTACATCCGGGAAATCTTTGGCATGTATCACGACATGCCCCAGCGGGTGACGCTGCTGTGTGAGAACCGCACCATGCGAAACATCATAGATCACTTCGGGGAGGATGTGGACACGGAGGTGGTGGACGCCAACCACTTCCGGGCCACCGTGGATGTGGCGCCCACGCCGCCGTTCTTCTCATGGGTATTCACCTTCGGCGGCGCTATCCGCATCGAGGGGCCTGGGGAGGCGCTGGCGAAGATGCGGGATATGGCCTCGTGGCTGCATACATAAAAGCAAGAGGGATCCGCCCAGGAAACGCTGGGCAGATCCCTCTCACCTTTACGGGGCAGGAGGACCGCTGCGGGGTGTATCCCCGCAGCGGTCCTCCTGATTTTAGTCCGAAAAGTATACCGGCCTGCCAATGGATGTAAAGCCCTCGATGCCGGTGATCACCACATTGTTGTATCCGCTGGCGCAGTGGATGATGAGCAGATTGCCGCTCTCATCCCTGCCGCCTACGATGCCCACATGGGAGTCCTCTGGGTAAAATACCAGATCGCCGGGCAGCGCCTCGTCCCAAGAGATGGTGGTGCAGTAGGTGTGCTGCGCGGAGGCCCCTCCCCCGTGACCGATGATATACTCGCCGCCTGTGGCATTATAGAATACCCAATCAACGTACCCTGAGCAATCCATCCCGTAGGGCCGGTAGGTGCCGGAACTGGAGCTGCCGGGGGCAGTGACCTGCATGGTGGTACCCCAGCGGGAGTCCCAGCCGAGGACCAGGCTCTTGCCGCCCCAGAAGTAGTTGACCTTACCCACCAGTTGGCAGGCGGTTTCTATGATCTCCCGGCGCTCGGCGCTCAGGCCCGCCGGCAGCGAGGCAAGCAGTTTTTTGGCGTCGGCCTCCGTCACGGCCAGATTCCCAATGGCCCCGCCCAGCAGGTCGAGGTTCTCTAACAGGTCATCCAGCATGTCGTTCTGTTCGTCGGTAAAGGCGTAGTGTTCCCGCATCTCGTCCACGGTCTTTCCCGTGACGGAGATGGTCAGGATGGTTTCCGTCCAGCTGTCGTCCTCGCCGTCGTCCGGGTCGCTGTCCGGGTGGTCTATGGTTTCCGCCTCGGAGGAGAGGGATACCATATCCCAGAACACCTCCCGCAGACGCTCCACCCGGCCGGCGTCCAGGGTGACCACATCCACGCCGTCATTGGTCCCTGCGGTTTTCACCGCAAACACCGCCACGACCTCCCGCCAGTCCGGCGGGGCGCCGTCTATGATAATCTGGTCGTAGTCCCCGGCCTGCAGTTCCTCCAGCTTACCAGCGTATTCCTCATTGATCTGGGCGATGGCCGTACTGAGCGCCACAGAGGTACTGTCAGCAGGCTCGTTGGCGAACAGGATACCAAAGGGGGAGGCGATTAACAGGCCGACGACACAAATCAGGACCAACAGGGCAAGGACGACAGATCCTCCCGCAGCCGCAGCGGCGATCAGGCTCTTGGCGGCGGCATAGATGGCCCGCAGGGCGTTTCCAGCCTTGGCAGCGGCCTTTTTCGCCGCACTCCCCGCCTGTTTTGCCGCCTGCCGGAACCGGGCCGTTTGCTGTGCCACATGGGCTGCTTTGGCGCTCTGGGCGGCACGGGTGGCCCCACGCCCCGTCTGGGCCGCAGCCCTCCCAGCATGGTCCGCTGTTTTTACCACCCGCCTGGAGGAGCCGGCAACCGGCTTTGCGTGGCGCACGGCCCTGCCACGGCCTGCCTCCTTTATGGCAGGTGTTTTGCGTTTCCCTTTTGGCAGGGGGCCGGCATCTTGGGCAGGCTCCACCTTTGGCCGCATGGGCGATACAGTCCCGTCCCGCCTGCCCCCATTCCCATGTGCAGTTCTGCCGGAAGACCGGCGATCTCCTACAGGTTGCATAGGCTCTTGCCCGCTGCCTGCTGGCTGACGCATCCGCTCGACTCTGTCCTGCGCGGACTTCTGCGCTGCCTGCCGCCCGCGCTCCCGGATGAAGGGTTGCTGGCCCTGGGTGCGCTCTGGTGACAGGCCGGAAACCTGCGTTTCCGTTTGAGCGCGCAGGTATGCGTCCTTGGTCTTGATCCGCTGCCCGGCTTTTCCGACCGGTTCCGCCGGCTGGTCTGCCGCTGCGGCGTTGACACGGCTTTCATGCTCCCGTGTACGGATCTCCGGCGCGGGATCCCCAGCGGTGGAATCCGCGGAACTGCCGTCGCGGGAGGCACGGTTCTTCCGTTTCTCCTTAATGAGCTTTTCCGCACCGCGCTCCATGCGGCGCATGCTGTCCGCAGTGGTATCCTCGATTTGGTCGCCGCCATAGTCATCCCGCCGCCCCTGCTGGGCGGCGTCACGGAGCTGCGTCCGCAGGCGGTCCGTCCCATCCTCCAGGCCGCGATGGACCAACTCCTTCGGTACGGCCGTTATCTTCTCCCGGATGGAGGATGTGGCCTGCGGCTTCTCCTTGATCTTATCCATCCAAGCACCTCCCCATGGAAACGGGCCGCGTCACGCGGCCCGCCCCATCCCGATGGTGCCATCTGTGTCAGAGGGCTTGGTAGTCATCAATTTATACAGTCGGTTCTTCGGGAAGTTGTCCATGAAGGGTACGATAGCACTGCCGCACTTGATGAGGCCGCGGCCGGAGTCCACATTGGTGATGTAAGAGAGCTGGTTGTCCGAGATATTCAGCAGCCGGGCCAGTTCTGTCCGGTCCGTCGCCGCCTGGTTGAGCATGACGAGGAACTCGCTGTTGGCCAGCATGGTCCGGGCGGTGTGGGACTGGAGGAGGTCGTCCACATTCTGTGTGATGCCGGTGCAGCAGGCCCGGTATTTGCGGACGCGCTTCCAGAGGGTGAACAGGAAGTTCGCGCTGTACTCATGCTGGAACAGCAGGTGGGCTAAACTATAGACGCCTTACCGCCTCGCGGCGGCGGGTTTTCCATAGCTCGCCCCCGAACCGTACTTACACCTCTCGATGTATACGGCTCTCTATTTATCCACCCTACGAATTTGTGATTGTTTTGTAGCAGTCCTCGCACACAATCAGCGTCTTGCGGCGCTTTTTCAACATAAATTGTTCCCAGGGCTCGTTGCCGGAAAGACTTTTCAGGTTCTTCACCTGGTAAATCATAACCGGGAGTTCATTTTTACAGCACAGCTCACAGTATCCGGTCATAAATCTGGCAATGACTTCCTTGGGTCGGATGGAGTATCTATAGTCCGGCGTTGTGTCCATGTCTAATTTAGACGGCGCACTTTTCCGGAAACCGTTATGGTAGAACTCGGCCCGTTTTATCCCGTGTTTTGTTTCGTATTCTATGCCAAATATGCGGTCTCTCGTATATTTCTTCTTGACTTTCGCTGCGGAGCACCGCATTTTCCTTGCGATAGTCTTATACATGCTGTACTCCATGACATAGCAAAACTTGTTCAGGACAGATACATTCCGTGCCAGACGATAATAGTTGTAGATACCCCGGATTTCTCCGTTGAATTGTGCGAGGATTTCAATAGGTTCTTTGTTTTGCAAGCCGTTCCTTGCCACAGGCATCCAAATTTCTTTCCCCGTGCCATCCTTTTGTATATTAAGCGCCCTATACTCTTGCAGTTTACCCATCCATTTTTCCTTTGGAAGCAGGAGGACAACGCGCCCATTATAGGCTCGCTTTACGCCGCCCTTTGTCTTTTTGACCGCCTGATTCTTGCTGATGGTGATGTCGTATCCCAGGAATCTTGCCTTGTCATGTCCGTGGGTAATCAGGGTTTTCTCAGGCGACATGGTGAGGTTCAATTCCTGTTTCAGAAATTCACTGACGGCGGTCTTGATTTGTTCGGCGTCCGCTTTATTTCCAATCACGCCAATTAGAAAATCATCGGCGTAACGGACATATAGAACTCTGCGATAGTTGGGGTCCATTGGCTCCCGACTGGGGGTAGATAGCAGGATTGCCTGTAATTTCTTCTGCATGACTTTGGCGTCTTTCCGTTCTTCTTCGCTCATGGTGTTCCATTTTTTGGCGTTTCGTTCTCTGGTTCGCGCATAGTGGTGGTTGGCATTGACATAGTCGTTGCTGAACCGCCGCTTGTCGCCCTTGCCGAATTGCGCCCGGAGCTTTTCCATGAACAGGTCCAGCTCGTTCATATAGATATTCGCCAAGAGTGGACTTACCCCGGAGCCCTGCGGCGTGCCACTGTAGGTCTGGTGCTTCATCCAGTCCTCCAGATACCCGGCCCGGAGCAGCTTCCAAATCAGGTCTATGAAAGCCTCGTCCTTTATCCTTCGTTTCAGAATGTTGACCAGGATGTGGTGGTCGATGTTGTCGAAACACCCTTTGATGTCGCCCTCCACAAACCAGCTGACGCCGGTGAAGGTTTTCTGTATCTGCGACAGGGCGGTATGACAGCTTTTTCCGGGCCGAAAACCATGAGATGTGCTTTGAAAGGTCGGTTCATAGATGCTTTCTAAAATCATGCGAACGGCTTCTTGTACCAGTTTGTCGTCTGCCGCCGGGATACCCAGCGGGCGCAGCCCGTTTCCACTTTTCTTGGGGATGTACTGCCTCCTGGCGGGGTGGGGTTGATAACTGCGGTCCCGCAGTTTTTTAATCAGGGACTCAATTCGCTTCAGGCTCATACCGCTGAGGGTAGCGCCATCTGCTCCAGCCGTCGTACTCCCCTTGTTCGCATATAGGTTCTGATAGGCCAGAAGGTAGAGCTGAGGGTTATACAGGTTGCGGTAAAGACGCTCATACTGGTAATGCGCTTTCTGCGCGTGCTTTCGTAGGGTTTCCAATACTGTCTGTGGACTTCTCATAGTGCCTCACGCACCTTTCCTTTTCAGTATCAGGGGATAAACTGCCACCCTTCGCCATGTGGACGCCATTAACGCCCTCGGACTACTATGGTGGCTCCGTGACCGTGCCGGATATTCAGGCCCAGGCCATAGCTGTTTCCAGCGTTCCGGTTTAGGTCATCTCCGGTTAGAACTATGCAAATTGGCCTGTTCTGCTGTCGGATGCGACTTCCGTCATTTCCCGCTGACTGCGGGCGGCTGATATGGATGTGTACGCATTTGGCGATTTACCTTCACCACTTGCCCATATCACACGGCGCATATAGTCATCTTTTCGCCGTGGCGGACGATAACGCTCCTCTGACTATCGTTCAGGCAGTTTGGCTTTCATCCTCATGCAGAACTTTTCATCTTGGCACTCAGTCGCAGCGTGATGACTGGCTGACTTATGCCTTTTCCGGCGTGCTGTGTTCCCCTTGGGATTTCTCTTGCGGGTAAGCCGGATGATGACAGGGTTTCAGATTTCACATTTTCCCTTCCACTTGCCAAAGGTGGAATTTGCATAGTCCCGCGCTGCCTGCGTTGCTTCAGGCGGCTTCCGGACGCACATAGATCTCGTCAATATAGATCCAGGTATTCCGCCCCTGCTGGCGGTTGCGGATGATACGGTTGAAGATGCTGTCCAGCACCACCAGCATGCCCACGGGCAGAAGCTGACGGCCCAGGTCCCGGATGTCATAGCAGAGGATGCGGGAATTGGTGTCCACATTGGTGGGTTTGGCGAAGGTGTTCAGGCTGCCCTCGGTGAACAGTTCGATGGCCAGCGCCACGTCCCGCGCTTCCGGCTCCGGCTGGCGGAGCAGCTCGGCATGGAAATCCTGCAGGGTGGGCACCGCGCCGGTGTAGCCCCTGCGGATGTACTCCCGATAGCACTGGGCGGCGCAGCGGTCGATGATGGACTTCTCCTTGGCGGAGAGTTTCCCGGATCCCATGAGCTGCTCACACAGGGACAGCAGAAACTCGGACTTCAGCACCACCGGGTTCTCCCCGTCGCCGTAGCCCTGCTCCATATCCATGGCGTTGATGTGGTTGGGCGAGGTGGCGGACACCTCGATCACCTCGCCGCCCAGCCCCTCGATGAGTGGCCGGTACTCGCTCTCCGGGTCGATGACGATGATGTCGTCCGGCGCCCCGCCGTCACCATTCTCCGCCGCCAGGGCCAGCCCCACCATCTCCCGCTTGGCGGTGAAGGACTTGCCGGAGCCGGACACGCCGAGGACAAAGCCGTTGGCGTTGAGCAGCTCCCAGCGGTTGGCGAGGATGAGGTTCTTGCTGATGGTATTCTGGCCGTAGTACACGCCGCCCTGATGGAGGATCTCCTGGGCCTTGAACGGCATGAGGACGGCCAGCGCCTCGGTGGTAAGGGTGCGGAGGGCATCGATGCGGCGCAGGCCCAAGGGCAGCGCCGTCACCAGCCCCTCCGCCTGCTGCCAGTTGAGGGTGGAGAGCTGACACAGGTGCTTGCGGGCAATGGACTGGAGGGTTTCTGTGTCGCTGTCCAGTTCTTCCTTGCTGTCCGCCAGATGCACCAGCGTCACTACGGCGAACATCATGCGCTGGTCACGGGTGGTGAGATCGTCCAGCATCTCACGGGTTTCCTTGCGCTGCTGTTCGAGGTCATATGGTACAACGGCGGAGAAGTTGTTGTTGCTGTTCTGCCGGCGCTGCCAGTTGGTCACATTGGTTTCCACGCCCAGCAGCCGGTTCTGCATCTCACGCACCGCCTCGTCCGTGGGGACGGGGATCACATCGATGGACAGCATGAGCGTCCGGTTTAGTTCCGTCAACTCGTTGATCATGGAGTCTTTGATGTAGGAGGCGTACTCCTTGAGGAACAGGACCCGCCCGAACTTATCGCCCATGACAAAGTGGTCCTTCTTGAACTCCATGCTGTCCGGGCAGATGGCATCCTTATAGGAGGCCCCCTTCCGCATGCTGTCCTTCAGGTTGAAGTGGAACTCCGTTTCCTCACCTACCCGGTAGAAGTCGTGGAGGATCCGCAGACGCTCGATGGCGTCCAGTTCCTCGCTGTGGGAGTCCAGCTTATTGAGCCGGCTGGTGACGTCGCCGATGACACGGTCAAAAAAGGTCCTGGCCTCATCTACATTTTTCTTATGGGTGGATACGGTGATGTACCGCTCCTGCACCACGCTGTTGGACGAGTCGGTGACCTTGTCCGTGAGCATGGCATTGTACTCGGCCCGGTATCCGTCCAGAAAATCCCCGCGGGGCGGGAGAAGGATGGTTTCCTCGAAGTTCTGGCGGTTGAGCCGCTTGTTGTTGATGGTGATCTTGGTGGTAGAGCCAGTGTCCAGCGCATTGAGCAGTTCGGAATAATTTAGGAACATCGCCGTCTTGTCCTCTTTGGAGGCGATGGCGTAGTTGATGTCCGAAAAACGGATGCACTTGGAGAACTTGCTCCCAAACTGAAAAACCCCATCCGGCCAGATACGGCGAATGGGGATGGCGTCCTGTACGGATTTTGGCACGGTAAATTGTTCTTTGTCCTGCTTTAATGTATTTTGCAGGGTTTTAATCAATCTTCAGGGCCTCCTTCATACTCGAACGCTCCATGAGTTTTGCGTACAGGTTGTCCGATTGGAAGACGAGCCGGTGAGGATATATAAATTCCGTGCGGATATAAGCAAGTAGAAACCGCTCCAGCGTCATGCCGTTATACTGGAAAAATCCGCCGAGAGCGAACGGGAAAGCGCACAGGACGCAGACCCATCCGATCTCGGCGGTCGCCAGCACAGAGCGCAGGCCAAAATACACGCCTACGGCAACAGCGACGGCCAGCAGCGCAAAGATGAGCTGGCGGAGCGACAGCCCGAAAAACAGGCTCTCCTGATAGTTTCGGACCTCTTTGTTGATGCGTACCTCGATTGGATTTCACCTCCGTTTCCGTTCCTGGACTTTTGGCAGACAGGAGTTGCCATGTCCGCCGGGGTATGCTAACATCAAAGTGAAAAAATAGCGAGAGGGGTGTACCCATGTTCTATGCATATATTTTTCTGGGGGCCGGGATCCTGATCCTGTCCATCCTGTTCCGCCTGGCCGCGGTGTTCCGTCTGACGATCCCGCTGCTGTATGCGCTGGTGGTGCCGACGCTGCTGAGCGATTGGTACTACGCCCACTACACGCTGGCCAATGTGATCTGGTACATCCTGCTGGCGGTGACGGTCCTGTCCTGGGTGTACTCCCTGGTGCGGAAACTCTCCGCCATCATGGAGCGGCGCCGGCGCGGGAAAGAAAAAGAGGAAATTTTGATCCAGCGGGTGCGCGAGGCCGGCCTCAACGGCGGCGGTATCGTCCATATTGACGACCTGCAGGATTAACCAAGGCCCATCAGTTCCCGCACCAGCCGGTCGCTCATCTTGATGGCGCCCACCAGAACCAGCATATTGAAAACCAATTCCCCGATATAGTTCCAAACGATGGTAGCGGCAGCCATGGTGTCGTCCGCAATAGCGGGAGGCGCCGCGGCAAATTGGGAAAAGATAATACAGGCCAAAACGATCATACAGCCCTCCAGGCAGATGGCGGCGTAGCTTTTGATAAAAGCCACGCCGATGCTGCTGGAGGGCTGCCCCGCGAAACTGGCCAGGGGGATGGGCGCGATGGCCGTCGCCATATAGAGTTTGAAAAAGCGGGAATAGACGGTCAAAATCATGACCAGCGACAAAACCCAGATAAACAGGGATCCCAGGAGCGTTACCGCCCACAGCGGGATACTCTCCAGAAAGCCCACGTCCTCGATGATGGTCACCATCTCGTCTGGCAGGGCCGTGTCGGACATGGCCGTGAGGCCGGAGGCGTCCATAATGGTGGACACCGCGCCCTGGGCGATGCTGAACAGGGTCATCATCAGCTCCAAGCCGTAGGTGACGGCCCCCTGCGCCAGCGCGAACCGCACAAAGGTCTTGACCGCCACCTCCGGGCGCTTGAGTTCCGTAAAGCTGCCGCAGGTCTTGACCACGCCGGCGACGAAAAACAGTACCAACAGAGCGTAGCCGATGGCTCTCAGCGCGTCATGGATGTTGAGAATGACGTCCCAGATCCCGCCGCCTTTGAATTCTTCCGGCGACGTGGAGATGAGCGTCCAAATCTCGGTGAGTTTTTCATTCCAGGTAGCAAGGGCTGAGTTCAGGTTGTCAACGATCCAGTTTCCACTTCCCATTGTGCATCACCTCCGTGTGGGAAGGGAGCGGGAGGACGCTGTGTGCGCCCTCCCGCTTTGCCCACTCAGCCGGTGATGAGGGTGAGGATCTCCTTGGTAAACGTGATCACAATGCCGCCCG
Organism: Alitiscatomonas aceti; assembly: GCF_025567195.1. Lineage (NCBI taxonomy): Bacteria > Bacillati > Bacillota > Clostridia > Lachnospirales > Lachnospiraceae > Alitiscatomonas > Alitiscatomonas aceti. Next base: position 20,288 of record NZ_JAOQJF010000023.1, read on the forward strand.
CGATGGTGAGCATGCCGTTGGCGCGCTGGGAGGGGTCGTGGCTCTTGAGGGACAGGCCCAGCTGGAGGACGCCGAAGCCCAGCAGGATGAGGCCGATGGCCCGGATGAGGGAAAAAATGAAGTCGCTCAGATTTGTCACAACCGCCAGCGGATCGTCCGCCGCGAAGGCAGGACAGACGGTCATGACCGCGACCAGCACAAAGCAGGAAAGCATGGCGTAAATGCGCTTGACCCGCTTTTCGAATTTATGATTCATGCTGCATTCTCCTTGTTTTCATTGGCGTCATCGGTGGAAAATGCCGCAAAAAATTCATGTCCAGAAATCACCGGTGCTTGGTTCTGCCTGTGGTGAATATAGGGTGGCCCGCCAGCCAGTGAGGTTTGCCGGACGGCGGGATGTTTCATTAAATCGTATTTCAGGTCCATGACCGGTCCGGCACCGCGAATGAGCAGGATGGCGTACCGGTTGTCCAACCGGCGCACTTCGTCCGGCGTCAGCAGCTCCCGGCCGCTGATCTGCATGTTGGTGGACCATGAGCCGGACTTACCTTTGGTTTCCCCATGAGTCTTGGTATCGATGGTGGATTTGCCCAGGGCCTCGGAAATGTACTTGTGGGTGCTGGACTCGTTGCCGCCGAGGTACAGCAGGGTGTCCGAGTTGCCGGGGATGGTTTCCCAGGAGTCCTTGAACTGCTCCTTGATCTGCGCCATGTTTTGGATGATGGTGCTGCAGGAGATGTTTCTGGACCTCATGGTTGCCAGTTCGCGGGGCAGCCCCGGCAAATTGACCGAGGGCGCCTCATCCAGGATGAAGTGGACATGCCGGGGCAGCGGACCGTGGTGGATCTGGTCTGCACAGTAGTAAAGGGTCTGGAACACCTGGGAATAAAGCAGACTTACCAAAAAGTTATAGGTATTGTCATTGTCCGGGATAACAGCGTACAGGGCACATTTCTTCTCTCCCAGCGTGTACAGATCCATATCGTCGTGGTCCGTGATGGCCCGGATCTGGGGCAGGTTAAAGGGGGCCAGACGCACAGCGGTCGACACAAGGATGCTCTTGGAAGTCTTGCCCGCCGCCATCTTAAAGACCTTATATTGCCGGACGGCGACGCTGTCCGGCTTCTCCCGTTCAATGGCGCTGAACAGCAGATCCAGCGGCGAGACGTGGTCCTCGTCGTCCTCTTTTACCTCCGCGTATTCCAGCACCCGCATGACCATGGAAAAGTTCTGCTCGGACTCCGGCGCCTCCTGAAACAGCATGAGGATGATGGCCTGCAGCAGCGCCGTTTCGGCCTTGGTCCAGAACGGATCCGACTCATGGCTGTTCTTGGGTGTTGTGGCTTGAATGAGGTTATTGACAAGCCGCAGGGCATCCTTCTCGTCCCGGATATAGCGGAAGGGGTTGTATCCGTCCGACTGCTCCAGATTGACAAGGTTCAGCACCCGCACATCGTAGCCCTGGCTTTTGAGGTAGCCGCCGGTGGCAGTCAGCACCTCCATTTTGGGATCGGTGATCACATAGTTGGTGTTGGCCTCCAAAATGTTAGGCAGGACATAGCTGCGGGTCTTGGCCGCGCCGCTGCCGCCGATGACCAGTACGTTGAGGGACCTGCGGTGCTTGTGGGTATCCAGCCCCAAACGGACATTTTGTGTCAGGGGCTTATTCTGCTTTTGACAGAACATAGCGTTGACCTGTTTGGGAGACGCCCACTGTGCCGAGCCGTGTTCCTCGCCGTCACGGGTGCGGCCCTGTGTGGTGCAATACAGGCAGATGCCTATGATGTACGCGCCGGTGCAGGCGAGGATGCTCATCAGGCTGTGTTCCGTCCAGCGGATCTTCAAAGGAGTCTGCAGGGCCGCGGTCAGGTTCGTCAGCAGCTCCGGCAGGCCGTTCCCGAGGGACTGGGCAATCAGGAGAGCGGCCCAGACCACGGGGATGTAGAGAAACAGATACGGGAGGATCCCTCCCGATCTGCCCGGTTTATTCAGCGGCATTCACCTCCAACTGAAAAACAGGGGCGCACCGCATTGGTACGCCCCATAGGCTGTTTGGATGTATGCCTGTTTGCTTAGTCCTGTTCGAAGGGATACAGGATGTCCACACCGAGGGCGTGCATGTGATCCTCATACTGCAGGAGGCCCCGCAGGTCGTGGCCCCGGTAGATCCGATCCTGTTTACAGGACAGGATGTAATCCATTTTCTTTTCGGCAGCCTCCCGCGCCAGGAACCGGAGGCTGGGCCTCCGGAGGTCCCATCCGCACATATAATCTTTGTATACGCCGACGATCTGCATGCTGTTTACTTCTGCAAATTGGCGCAGGTAAGTGTCCTGTCCGCTGATACCGATCTCGTCTGCTGCCGGATTGTTCGTGTTCACCCGGAGATACAGCCAGCAGCGTTTCCCTCGCAGCTGCGCTTTGGGCGGCAGGCTCCCGTGCGCAAACAGCCTTTTCAGCAGTGCCATATCCTCCGGGAGCAGGAATCCTGCGCTGCCGGTGCGTCCTCTGTAGTAGTAAACGACCTTCATGGTATCTGGCCTCCTTCACTTTTTCTGTAACGCAACCATACCTGAACCGGCCCGGAATATCCAGCACTTTCCCCAAACAGCACTCAATTATCTGGTCTTGGTCCGCGTCTTGGTTTTCTGCCTGGCCGGGGCGCGCCGCCGCTGTTCCTCCAACTGTGCGCGATAGTCCTGCAGGCGGCCCTCAACGGAGGGCCGCTCATCACTCGTCGTCCTCGCCGCGCTCCCGGCGTGCATAGGAGAGCTGGTGCTGGTATCGCGCGAGGCGCGTCCCGACCGGGAATCTTTTTTTGGCGTTCCAGGTTCCTTCTCCGGTTGCCGCTCCCGTTCCGGCTGCTCCTTCTGGGGGGCCTCCGGCTGCTGGTACATCATCTTCTGGAACACCAAGTTGGCCCGTTCCACCTCTGTGGCCGGCATGACAACATCTACCATGCTTTTGGGGTCATTGGGATCTCTGGAGTTTTGGATGGCCGCATAGAGCAATTTCGGTTCCCGCGCCTTGTGCCTGAACTCCCGGTATTCCTCCTGCGTCATGGGGAATACCCGCAGATCCCGTGTCTGCTGCAGCATTTTGCCCATGCGGACCTTGCCGCTGATCTTCTTGTGGCTTTTCGCCAGCGCCAGCGATATGGCCAAAAGATTTTTCACTGCCGAACCGGTCAGCCGAACTGCGACCTCACCACCAGAGAGCATCATGCGGACCAGTTGGTCCGCAGCTTCACCGCCTCCGATATTCATCTCGTTCCACCTCCTTTGCCTTGGCCTCGGCCACATGGATGTCGTGTTCCATCTGAGGCCGGTTCCGCTCAATGGTATCGCACATGGAAATCTCCTTCCGCGCCCGCCGGATCTCACGGTTGACGTCCGCCAACTGCCGGTACAACTCCGCCTTTTCCGCCATGAGCTGCTCCCTATGGATCCCACACTGCTCCAGCGCGGAGACGGCGTCCATGTAGCGGGCGAAGGGTTCCTCCATGCCGGGCATGCCGGACTCATAGCAATCCCTTGCCGGGGCGAGGGCCTCCGCGTCGGAGAGGGCGTCGTAGAGCGCCCGCCGTTTCTTCTTCCGCACGTTGAGGATGGTGCGCTGTTTCATCAGGCTGGCCAGCGTTTCCTCTGCGCGGGCGCGGACGGCACTCAAATCCTCCGCCGTAGTAATACCATGCGCCCGCAGGAAGGCGAACTGCTCCTTGTAACTCTCGAACTTCATGATCTCCCGTCTGAGATGGGGCGTCATCCTCGGCGGGTACTGCCGCTGCCCGGCCTTGCCCAGCAGATAGAGGTAATGGACATACAGGGCCATGAATCCGGTGTACTTGGGATGCCTGCGGTACGGCTGGTACCGCGGCCGGTAGATGATGGCGGGGCGCGTACCTGCGGCAATGGCATCCAGATTCCCTCCAATGGCGGCGCGGATGCCGTCCTCGGTGAACAGCGGGTTTTTTCGGCCCGGTACCATGAACCGATCTTGGCCCCGCAGACGGAAACCGAGGCGATTCCCATGCTTGATCTCATATCCCTTGTGCTCCATGATGAGGAAGAAGTGACCGATATCGTTGGCATCCTCTATGGCCTCCCGCAGATCCGCCTCCAGCATTGCCCGGAAGGTGGGCTGGCCCCTGCTCTGCCGCAGCCACTCAATGTAGCTGACGGCCTTATCTGCTTTTCCCTCCATGATGACGGACAGGCCATGTTCCCGGCACAGCCGGTCTGAGATGGCGCGAATCTGGCTGTAGTAACTGCGGGCATTGCTGTGGTACTTCTCGCCGGTATCCGCATTCACGGAATTGAAGATGGTATGGGCATGGATGTGCTCCTTGTCCACATGGACGCCGATGACCGCCTGGTAGCCGGGCAGATGCTCTGCCGCGAACTCCCTGGCGATCTCCAGCGCCAGCTCCGGGGTGACCTCGCCGGGCTTGAAGGACTGGATGATGTGATAATACTGGACGCCGTCTGTTTTGCCCATTGCACGTTTCGTATCCAGCATCTGCCTGCATGCGTGGCCGGGATCGCAATTCAGATAGGCTGTAAGAATCTGTTCGTTAGTCTTATCGCCATTGAGCACATAGTGGATGCCGACATCCAGACGACCTTTCCTGGCAAGAACTTTTGTAACAGCCATTTACTTTTTCGCCACTTGGTACATGAGTTCATAGACACGATCCAGCATATACAGCCCGTGTTTGGCATCGTCCGGTTTGGCAATTCCAGCATTGACACTGCGGGCGATTTGATTGATATTGTTGCCGATATGATGGATCTCCGTGCGGAGGGCTTTGATCTCCTGAGAAGGGAGCGCGCGAACCTCCGCCCCCAGAATGAGGCGCCGGAGGTAGGCGGTTTTGGAAAGGCCGCAACATCGGGCGCTGTTCTCCAGCAGCGTTTTTTCCTCTTGGGACAGCCGTAGGCAAATCTCGTATTTCTTCTGCATGCTCACTCCTTCCACGGCTCACAGCCGGCAATTTTCCGCCTGCAGGCGGCATTGGGGCCAGGGGGATCCCCCCTGCAAGCGCGCAAAAGATATCTTTGCGCTATGCTTGCGCCATCGCCGCCGAAGGCGGCGGTGGCCTCGCCGCGCAGGGCGCGGCCATTTTCAAGCGGTAGGTGGATTTCAATTCCCTCTCCTGCGGAAAAGAAAAATGCTCACCGCTCATGGGCCTTGAAGTCCAGGTTATCCCGCGGGACGCCGGCCAGTTCCAGTTCGCGCTTGTCCCGCACATACGCCGCATAGCGGGCGTAGGTGTAACCTTCGCTGTCAACGAGGATGCCGTCCTGCCGCCTGCGGGCGGTGACCAGCAGGCAGCGGAAGCGGCCGAACTTCTCGCTGTACCCGGTGAGCTGGGTCCTTGCGGCGATGAAAGGGGCCTCGGCCAGCAGGTCCGCTTGAAAGCGGCGGTATTTGGATTCCGGCAGGATGATCTCCCGCACCACCGTAAAAGGCGCGGTCTTGATGATCGGGGTGTCGTTTTGCAAATCAGCAACAGAAGCCGCCTTTCTGAAAAATCGTGCTTGCTGCTCTTTTGCTATGGTGCAGACCTCCCTTCAATGGCAGGGCGTGTCATTGGACGTCCTTGCCGTCCACGGTTGAAAAGCAAGGGCGTGTCATTGGACGTCCTCCAGCGCCTGGCGGATCCGGCCTCTGGCCAGTGCGGCATAGGCGTCCGTGACTTCGATGCCGGTGGCGGAGTAGCCCTCCAGCACAGCGGCCAGCACCGTGGTGCCGCTGCCGGCAAAGGGGTCCAGGATCCGTCCGCCCGGCTCGGTGATCTTCACGATGTCCCGCATAAGTTGCAGGGGCTTTTCCGTCAGGTGGATGCGGTTCTGGGGGTTGCCGTACTTGAACACGCCGGGCAGGCAGGGCACAGGCCGGCTGATGGGCATGTCCCCGTTGGATCCCCAGACGATGTACTCCGCCTGCTGGCGGAAGCGTCCCTTCTGGGGCCGGCTGTTGCCCTTGTCCCAGACGGCGGTGCCGCGCCAGATCCAGCCAGCCCACTGGAGGGCGTCCGTAGCTGCGGGAAGCTGCCGCCAGTCGATGAACATACACACCGGGGCGCCGGGCTTACAGATTTTTCTGGCGTCGTACAGCCACTCCGCCGCCCAGCGCGTCCATGACCGCTGGTCCTTGGCGTCCCCGTCAAAGGGCGGCGGAGCATGGTCGCCCATGTTGGAGTATTTCTTGGCCGTGGACTTGTTCTTTTCCGCCTGGGTGCGCCCGCCGGATGCGTAGGGCGGGTCTGTGATCACCGCGTCGAAGGTCCCAGGCGCAAAGCCGGACAGCACCTTCAGCGCGTCGCCTTGGATGATTTCCCACTGGGGGTTATCGCTCATAGGCAGGTTTCTCCTTCTTCTTATTCTTTTTGGGTGTTTGCAGTACAGGTTCCTGATATTCTTCCAAATGCACTGTTCCGTCTTTTTCCGTTATGATTGCAGGCCGGTGGACCCGCTGGCCGAGATCCAGCAGTGTTCCTTCGATGGCATCCGCTACTTCGCCTATATAATGCATATCCCAGGGAAATTCATCTTCCGTCTTGTTGAGGAAGGTGAGGATCGTTTGGTAAACGGTATTGTCAATCGCATCTAACTGCTCGATCTGCCTGCCTGATAATTCGATCTCCAGTTCTTCTGGCGGAATGTTGTCCACCATCACATCATCGCTCCTTCCCTTGCTTGGTTCGCCGGCGCGGGGGCTTTCCCAGCTCCTTTTGGTCTGTCAGGACAGGGATCCCCAGCCTCTCGGCGTGGTTGATCTCCGCCCACATGCCCTCCGTCCAGACGGGGCCGTAGACGTTGACCTGCTGGCAGGACTCCACCAACCGCAGGCCCATCTCCCGTGCCGCCTGATCCTGTGCCGGGTTTTCCGGGTCGGCAATGGGCGGAAACATCAAATGGGGGCAGATGGGCACGTTGCCCGCTGCGAATACCTCCCGCGCTTTATCTCTGGCGAAGGCGATATTCTTCTCCACCTCGCCGCGGAGCGGGGCGCAGATGTAGACGAGTCTTGGGCCATCCTGCCGGCGCTCCGTCACACGATCCCGGAACACTCCCAGGTACTCGCTCACAGCCTGCCGCATGGCGGAATAGTCCGCCGCGGATGGGCGGAAGGCGTACCACTCCACTTTCCCGCTATCTTCCCAGATATGCGGCGCTACGCCATTACGGAAGTTGGGGTTGCCCGGCACTTGCTTGACGCCGAGGACGTCCTTCAGCCGGAGGCGGAGCTTATCTACTACGCCGTCTGTGCGGTTCAGCACCGTAACGCTGATGACGTCATAGTGGTCCGCGTGGCCTGATGTCACAAACTGCACACGGGCACGGAGATCCTTTCCCAGCGTTCCCAAACAGGCCCGGCCTGTAAACTTGGGGCTGCCGATCACCGTGCCGTCTGCAAACAGTTTCCGAAGTTCCTGTTCGTAAAATGTCATCTCGCCGGCCCATCCTTGGTGCGTTTTGTTTTGGATGGGTCCTCATGGTACTCATAGGTGCTTTTATCCGCAGAGAGATAGAGGTCAAAGTCTGCAAGGTCGATCCCCATGATATCCGACGCCAGTTCATACGCCTCTCTGGATCCGGGTTCCGGGATGTTTGCATCGATCATTTCTCCGTTTTTGTATACAGCCTCTCCCACATTGCTCCCGATGTCCTCGTCTGCCCAGCAGTAGGAGATAGTCTGATCCGGGTACTTTCTCGAAAGGGCCTCCAAAATTGTCGGGACGCTGCTCCAGGCAGTAAAGAACTCCAGGGTATCATCATCCTTACCCAGTTCCACACAGGAATACGCATTCCATTTGGTTCCCCAATTTTTATTACACCACTCGTACCAGGTGGGGGAACCGTACTGCTGAATATTCTCATACGCCTGTTTCCCAAGCGCCCATTCCTCCGGATGTTCTTTTTGGAAAGCTTCCGCGCCGGCTTTGTCACCAGTTATAAACCGGCGATATGCGTCAAGGCCGTTGGTTGTCCTGGTTCCGGATTCAATGTCTAAGGCTTTTGGCATAGGGATGAGTTTGTTAAAATCGATGCTCCCGTAAACACCATCCTTCTGGCGCAGATCCCGCAGCATTTGATGGAAAGCGGCGACCTGCTCCGGCTGATCTCCAAATGAGATCAAATTTGTGATATGATTTGGCATGAAACCTCCCTTCACCGCTATGCGGCGTTTTTCCATAGGCTGAGTTGTTCATCTTCACGCCGAAAACCTGCGTCAATTTCCGAAAATGTCGTGGTCCGGTTAAACTTCTCAGTGACCTTTCCCGGCAGGGCCTGCAGTTCCAGCATCCTGGCCCACAGATCCGGGTGGTGGTCATAGAGATGGCGGAGTTCCCGTCGCCTGGCGTTGGGGCAGAACCAGCAGCCGCCCCTGTCGGTGAAGTCATAGACAGGAGAAAGCAGCCCCGCCTCCCGGCAGAGCTGCTTTGCGTCCTGTTCCGTATAGCCATACTTGTCCAACAGGGAAACACGGCGTCCGTCCAGCCGGAGCAGCCGCTCCTGCTCATCCCTGGCGATGCCGATGTATTGGACCGTGTCCGGCGGGAGGCTTCTCTGGTACCGTAAAATCGGTTTCAGTTTGCAGTCCCGCTGGACGGCGCATCGCCCACAGATGGGAAAGGAGCGGAGCAGGCCCTTTTTCGGCCCGCGGGTGATCCGCCCGGTGAACAGCCCCACATAGGTCTGCAGCCCACGAAGAATGCGGATCTTTACGCCCATGCGCTCCAGTGCGGGGATGGCCGTGCCATAGATGAAGTCCCGGTGTTCCGGCACCTCGCCGGAGATATGGCTGTCAAACATAACTTAGCAGTACACCGCCTCATCCAGCGGTTCCCCGTAGCGGAGCGCCAGCAGGATGGTGGCGATGCTGTCCTTACCAAAAGAACAGGATGCTATATATTTCAGCCGCCACCATCTCCGTGATCCAACTGCGCACACAGCTCCGCAAACTTTCCGGCCTGACCGGTCTGCTCCCACGGCAGGTTTGCCCTGGTAAAGTGGCCATAGTTGCAGGCGTCCGCAAAAATCGGCTGGTTCAACTGCAGGGTATGGATCATACCTGCGGGCGTGAGGTCAAAGAAACAGCGGACCGCCTGTTCCAGCAGTTTGTCCGAGTATGTACCGGTGAGGTGGGTATCCACGTCGACGGCCACCGGATCGGCCCGCCCGATTGCATAGGCCAGAGCGACTGTGCATTTCTCCGCGAGGCCGGCGGCCACAATATTCTTGGCGATGCAGCGGGCCATGTAGGCGCCGCTGCGGTCCACCTTGGTCCCATCCTTGCCGGACAGCGCGCCGCCGCCGTGGGGGGCCAGCCCTCCATAGGTGTCCACCATCAGTTTGCGGCCGGTCAGGCCGGTGTCCGCCTCGATCCCACCCAGTACAAAGCGGCCGGAGGGATTGATGAAAATCTCCGTGTCCTCATCCGCGGGGAAGATGCGGAGGGCTGGCTGGATGACGAATTCCAGCAGTTCCTCCCGCAGTTGGGACAGATCCTTATCCTCCGCATGCTGGCAGGAGAGGACGATGGCGGAGATCCGCCGGGGTGCGCCGAAGACATACTCCACAGACACCTGCGCCTTTCCGTCCGGCCGCAGGCCGCTGATCCTGCCCATCGTCCGCGCACAGGTAAGCAGGGCGGTCAGGCGGTGGGCCAGCACTACCGGCAGTGGCAGGAGATTTTCTGTTTCACTGCAGGCGTAGCCGTACATGATGCCCTGATCGCCGGCACCTGCTTGGCCGCTGTCTGCGACAGCGTCTGCAATGTCCGGGCTTTGGGGGTGGATGAGAACCTCCACATCAAAGTCCCTGCAGTTGTATCCGGCCCGGCGCACCGTGTCGCGCACGATGGAAGAGATATCCGGGATCGTCAGCGCGCTAATCTCGCCGGCCACCACAAATTTGCCCGCCGTCGCCAGAACTTCACAGGCGACGCGGGCGTTGGGGTCGTGTTCCAGGCAGCAGTCCAGCACAGTATCCGCTATGGTGTCGCACAGCTTGTCCGGGTGGCCCGCTGTGACGGACTCCGCTGTCAGAATGGTCTTATCTTTCATGCTCATTCCTTCTCTCTTTCTTTTTGGGGAGTGGGAACAACATCTCCCGGCTGTACAGGGATTCATATTTTCGAAGCTGTTCCGGCGTCAAAGACACAAAGGTTTCCCCGCCGAGGCCGGCGAGGAAAAAGGTGCCGCACACAACATCATACGGATCCCCGTTTTCCAGCCGGAGGAGGCGGTTTGGCTGCAGGCCAGCAAACTTGCCGCTGCTGTTAAATATAAGCGCCACGGGATCCTCATAGGGGTATGTGGCGTCGATGTCCCCGCCGACAATCTCCTGCATGGCCTGCAGGGTGTCTGGGATCTGCCGGGGATATGGCGGTTTCCCCGGCTCTACAACGAGGATTGTCAGATGGTTATCGCTCATGGCAATCCTTCCTCTTGGCGGGAGCGCCCTGTTGACTGCTGCGGCCTGTATCCCGTTGCACAACTTCGCGCTCCCGTTCTATCTGTTGGAACATTTTTAGCGTTTCCCGAAATGCCACATATTGCCGGATCCGTTCCGGGTCATCTGTAATGGTACGCACGGTTTCCCAAAAGGGACTTCCATGCAGGCTGACATCTTCCTGAACAACCAGTGCCGGCCGCTCACCATTCTCCAGTGTGACACGGCAATCCCGCAGATCTTCCGCATGGTCATAAACACCATATGCGATACCAACGATTTTCAATGTTTCCAGTGCATCTACGGTTACGGAAAATCCTGTGGCATTCATGTGTAGTTCTCCCGTCAGAGAGATGGTTTTTCTTGCCATACCGCGCCTCTCTTTCCTTTATCGCTCATGGTGGCCCTTCTTCCTGCCTGGCTTTTCGCCGAAAAACAGGTCCATTTCCTGCATGCGCTCAAAGTGCCGGGCCTGCCGCACCTCGTCGTGCACATTTTTCAGCGCGGCCTCCAGTTCCGGCACCGGCAGGCCGTTTTGGCGGTATCCCTCCAGAATGCCGCCATAGTAGGCGGGAGAAGGGATAGTGGGATCCCGCCATAGTTCCCCTGTCATGATGTAGGCCATGACGACCACGTCTTTGCCGTCCCCGGTGCGGACCGTGATATTCTCTTTCTCATACAGGCGCGGGTATCCCTCATAGACGTCCAAGGATCGCTCACACTCCGGCGTCAGCTTCCACAGAAGGCCGTGGACCTGGCTGCCAGGCAAAGGCTCGATGGTAGCGACGCCGGTTCCGCGCCGGTTGCCGCGGAACAGCAGTTCATAGCCATCCAGCACCGCAGGTCCAACCACTTGAGCGGCGGGACAGCGGACAGCCATCTGCTCCAGATTGATATTGCTGCCATAGGCAAAATACAACCGTTCCGCCATATCAGTCCTCCAGAATCGTGAGGGCACCTACTTTCGCCAACTGGGAGAACATCATGCGGGCCTGCTGCTCCACATCCCCCTCTGGCAGTGGGAAGTCCAGGCCGGTGGTACGCACCACATTGTTTCGCAGGAACCAGATGTAACTCTCCGTGTCAGGGAACTCCGTGGGGTCAAATACACGGGCGCGCAGCTGGTCCATGATCTCCGCCCCGGTACCGGACAGGATATCTTCTTCAATGCGGATCTTCATCTCGTCACCTCTCCATCTCTCGGTTCTTTTTCTTCTTTTTGTTGACTTCGTAACTGTCCTTGTCGTAGCGCCAGGCACGGTCACCATCTAAGTTGGCCAGCAGATGGTCGCGGGTGTTCTTAAACTCCGGCCCGTTGAGGCCCAGGCGCACCAGCCATACACGGAAAGTGAATAGTTCATTGTCGCTGTGGGTTTTCCGCATGACAGTGCTGCGCTGGGCTATGGCCTGGGCCGACATGGCGAGGCACAGGTTGATGTACGCCGCGGCACGGCCTGCATGGAGGGTGGAGTTGAAACAGCGCCACTCCACCGTGCCGCGATAGAACACCGAGTGCAGGTTTAAGGCATAATAGCGTGTCCAGTTGTAATGCTCTCCTGCGCTGACCTCCCCTTCATACCAAATGCTCTCCAGCTGTGTCAGATCCTTGGTTTCCTCAGCGGAGAGGGTGCGGGCCTGCCGCAGCATGGGTTCCCGCACCTTTTGGCACCAGCGGGCGGCACGGGCCTCATTCACCTGCAGGGCCTTGAACAAAATGTCCTCTTTGGCGTACATGATGCTCAGGAGGTTTTTCAAGCTCTGGCGGTTGTGGTTGGCCGCGTCCACATGGATGTGCAGGCCGCAGGAACTGTTGACCTTTGCCCCCGCATGCCGGATCTGCCGCACACACTCTTGGAACTTTGGCAGCTCCGCATAGGTCAGTTTGGGCGAAACCATCTCCACTTTATATTGCCTGTTATTTGTTTGTTCGTAGCCATGCAATGTCTTTCGCTCTGCACGGATGCTTCCGTCACTCATCAGTTTCCACTCTTTGTTTTCTGTGTCTTTGACGACCCATGCATCATAAACCCCACCTTTGTACTGTGGGATCGTTCCGAAATAATCTGCCAGCGCCTGCGCGGCCTGTTCACGGGTGATGCCGGTCATCTCCACCTCGACGCCGAAATACTGGTCCTTCATCCCGGTCACGCAGCCGCCTCCTTTCGCAAAGCCTCGTCCACGGCCCGGATGCGCCGGCCAATGGCCTCGATCACTGTAACGGTGACGCTGTTGCCTGCCTGCTTGTAGGCTTGGGCGTCCGAGTTGATGGCGAGGATCTTGTCGATTTGCTCATCGTCAAAGCCCTGCAGGCGCAGGCACTCCCTGGGCATCAGGCGGCGGATGCGTCCGCCGCGCTCCACAATGCCCTGCACACTGGCGGCGTCATGGGCGACACCGACCCCGACCCGACCGGCGCGTGTGGCGCTGCCCGGATAGCCCAAGTCCACGCTGTCGCCAGGCGCCGCCTCCTGATAGCCTTTTCGGGTGGCTTCCTTGATCAGCAGCGCCCCGGAGCGTTCCGCCTTATGATTGGACAGCGTCGTCTGCCCATAGCGGGCAGTGATGCATCGGGATTGCTGCGTCCGTTTCGGATGCCCCGCACACAGATCCACAAAGGGCGCGTCCGGCGGCAGCAGGTATAACCCGGTTTTCACACCGAGGCCGCCACCACCGGCTGTCTGGGTACAGGCTACTCCTTCTGGGTCATAGACCCGGTGTCCTTGCGCCCCGCCGATGAGTTGTATAAGAGCTTTTGCACCATTTCCGAAGACAGGTAATATTTTTCCGGCGCATCGGGGATCAAGATAGCAGATAAGGAACACCCTCCTCCTTGACTGCGGGACTCCAAAATGTTTGCTGTTAAGCACAGCCCATTCGACATGGTACCCCAGGTCAGAAAGCGCGGAGAGGATGGCCGCAAACGTCCGGCCGCCGTCATGGTTAAGCAGTCCTGGCACGTTCTCGAGCAGAAGATACGAAGGCCGTCTGGTTTCAGCCAGGCGGGCAATTTCAAAGAAGAGAGTACCTCTTGCATCGTCAAATCCTTTTCTGCGGCCAGCGAGAGAAAACGCCTGGCAGGGGAATCCCCCACACAAAAGGTCGAAGTCGGGCAGGTCGTTGGGGTCAATGGCTCGGGCGTCTGGATAGTATCGCTCCTCCTTCCTGATGTCGTGGATCGCGCGGTAACTGGCTTCGGCATATTTGTCGATCTCGCAGTGTCCGACGCACTGGAAGCCGCCGACGCGGGTCAGCCCCGCCCGAAAGCCGCCGATCCCGGCGAACATATCAAAATATCGAATCAGATGGTATCATCTCCCTCCTGCAGCGCACGGAGAAAGCCGAGGACGTCCTCATCGACGGCCCCGGCCTGCTCCTGCTGCGTAGTGGTCTTTGGGAAGGAAACGCCTGCCAGTTCCTCCCGGATAGCGCCGCGAATGGCCTCCAGCAGTTCCTGTTGTTCCATATAGCCGTTGATCATCCTGCACACGGCGTCCATGCGCTGTCCGGGCGCAACGGCGGACAGGCGCTCCCATGCGTTCCGCTGCTCCCGCTGAGTCAGGGAGAAGGAAAGACTGAGCCGTCGCTTTTCAGGCATGGGCGCCGCTCCCCGACATCTGCCGTACAAGCCGTTCATAGCCCTTGGCGTTCAGGGATACATCATCGAGGATCACGGGCCGACACAGGCCGTTTGTGGCCGAAACACGCCGCTTCATGAGCGCCGCTCCGCCGCCTATAAAAATAGTAGGCATGGCGCGGGTGTCCAGGCCGCACTCCGTGATGGTGGAGAGCAGGTTCTGCACATACAGGTCCGCCTGGGCATGGATGATTCCTTTCGCCTCGTCCGGGAGGCTGCTGGCATCACCCCGCAGGACGCACTCGATCTGCGCCGTTGTCAGAGAAAGACCCAGGACGCGTCGCACCTGTTCGCTGATCTCATCGATGCAGCGGATCATGCCCCACTCCAAGCTGCGGCAGGTGGCGGCATTGGGGAGGCGGTTGTCCAAGCGCATCAGGTCCACTGTCCAGCCACCGATGTCCGCCACGATGACGGACGGTTCATCCAGCAGCTCCGTCTGGGTCAGCACAGCGGCATAGCCCTGGGGGAACAGTTTCACATCCCGGACGGTGACGGTATAGTCCCGGCCCTCATAGCGGAAGGGCACCGGTTTGCCGTCCCGCAGCAGATAGGCACGGAACTTCTTCTTGTCCCGGCCAAAACTGGTCAGGGGCAGGCCGGCAGCCAGAATGACGGAGCAGGTGCGCTCGGCATTGCGGCAGTCCAGTTCCCTGGCGATGGCTGCCAGGGTCAGCAGATAGTAGTCCTCCGTCCGGGTCTTGTCTTTCTGCAGAGGCTGCCTGCCGCTGCCTACCACATAGTACGTACCGCCGTATTCCAACACATTCTTCTGGGTGTACGGCTCGTGCTCATAGGCCACCAGCCCCGAGGGGAAGGAACCGTGGACAGTTTTCATGGCTGCGTAACCGTGGTCCACGCCGATGACGTATCCCTCGCTCACCGAGCGCCGCCCCCTTTCTCTTTTTTGGTAGCCATGTCCTGGACCTTGCCCTCGTCCAGCAGCCGGCGGATCTCATGGAGGTCGTAATTCCATGTGGATGGCGCCGCCAGGAAACGCTCCGGCCCGCCGTATTTTTCGCACAGCCGGGGTAGGAACCGTGGCAGGTCCTTCGGCTCCCTGGGGTATTGGATGCCGTCTTTGTAGACGATATCCTTTTTTAGCTCGTCCCGCATCTTCTCGATCCTGTCTGGTTCCATCTCGTCGTAGGCGCTGCGGCCGGTGAGCTGCTCATA
Source organism: Alitiscatomonas aceti (assembly GCF_025567195.1). Classification (NCBI taxonomy): domain Bacteria; kingdom Bacillati; phylum Bacillota; class Clostridia; order Lachnospirales; family Lachnospiraceae; genus Alitiscatomonas; species Alitiscatomonas aceti. Next base: position 35,561 of record NZ_JAOQJF010000023.1, read on the forward strand.
GGCGTAATCGCCCACATAGGACAGGCACTCGAAACAGCAATCGCCGTATGGCTCTATATCCGCCAGCGTGTCGGGATCCCTCAGCGCATTCATGTACACCTCTTTGCCCTGGGCGATCAGCCAGGCGCGGAAGTCGATAAAACCGTCATCCGAACAGCCATACTCCTTGATCACGCTGACGGCGTCCCACAGGCCGTATTGGTCCGCCAGATCCTCATAGGTTTGCAGAATGTCATGGAAATTTTTCGCCGCGGCAGGCCCCATAGACACAAGCTGCTCCCGCAGGTAGTCCTCCATAGCGTTCAGATCCTGGCCGCAGGCGGTTTTTGCCTCCTGAATCAGCGCCCAGAAGGCATCCTTGCTCATCCCATTGTCAGGTTTCTGTTCTATCGCTCAGCACCTTCCTTCCGTTTTTCTTTTTGCTTGCCGATCCGCCGTTCCTGCTCCTGGGGCAGAAGGCCCTGAAAACCTAAGTCACGCAGGGCCTGCGTATAGAGCTGCTTTTCAAAGGCCCGGTACTCCGGGGTGGCGGTGTCCACATCCAACAGGACAGCCTTTTCATAAGGTGTCCCCGGCACGACCTCCCACCGAACGGCATGGAAGTGCAGGGCGGTCAGGTACTTCAGCAGTTGATGACCGTCCGCCTCATCAAAGACACCGCGGTTGTCCTCATAGGGGAACTCGCCGGGGAGATTGGGATAGCCGGAGATCGCCAGGGCGGCGTCGTAGAGGCGGAAACCACCATCATCAAAATCCGGGGCGATGGTGTCATAGAACCGCCGGAGCTGCTCCGTGCTGTCCAGGGCCGGGCAAAAGGACGCAAGGGCTTTCTTCAGTGTTTCCACTTTCTGGCGCTCCTGATTGGCGGCATATTCCTTACCGCAGCTCTCCTGGTAGTATTCATCGACGAGCGGTTCCAGTTCATTGATCTTGCTCTGCAGTTGCGCGCATTCCATCCGGCTGAGGTCCAATTCAGTGTTGGATTCCTCCAACGCCTGCCGCAGAGCGGGGTAGTCCCGGACCGCGGCGATCAGATCCTTGATCTTCATGTCACGCCGCCTTTCTGAGCCGGGCGATCAGGCGATCCAGCACAGCGATGCGGGATCTCACCTTGCCGGCGGAAGCGTTCAGGCCATGCGCCTGATTTTGAATGCGGCGGCGGATGGCCGCGAGCTGTTGGCGATCCCTGCAGCACTCCAGCACAACATACCGCCCCTTCCCATTGGACAGGACCTCGCGCTCACCAGAGGCATCCCGGAGGCTGGCCATGAGGCGCTGGCCCAGCTGCCTGCGGTAGCGGTCCTGCAGGACGTCGGCGTCGCAGGAGACATGGTGTTTTTTCAAAATGGCCGCGATCTCGTCGCCGCTGATCTCCATGTTGGCAAACAGCACATGGAGGATCTCATCCTTGGCGTCGGGCGGCAGCGCGGGGCGGCCGTGGGATCTCCTGGTCATCGCGTCTGCTCCTTCCTGCGCTGTGCGCGCCGCACCACATAGTCGGCCCTGTCCAGAGCGGGGGCCTTGCTTGGGAAAACATAGAGCATGCCGTGCTGTTCGGCCCGCTCCGCGGGAAAGCCCTGGGGAACATTCTCCGGAGAGTCCGAAACCGCGACAGTCCGATATTTCCAGTCGCGGGAGGATTGGTAGGCGAACAGGTGATCCCCCTCCCGCCGGATGCTGTAGGCGGCTTTCCCTTCATGCTGCCGGACATATTCCCCCACAGCCGCTTTCTCCAGCACGAAGCGAGGCTGGATCCCCTGGGCCAGTTCCGGCGCCATGGCGTTGATATAGGCGGTCATCTCCCGCACATTCCCGCAGCAAAACTCCGGCGCGTCATAGCCATACCGCTCTGTGTACAGCGTCCACTTGATCAGTTCGTGGTGGCTGTCCAGGGCAACAAGAAAATATTTCCCGTCGCGCTCCCCGGTGAGAGGCTCAAACCGGACGTCGTCATAAAGCGGTCCCTCCAGCGGGCAGTTGTTCTTGAACCACACATAGTAGTTGTCCAGAATGAAGGGGTCCGTGATCCCCAGCACCACGCTGGAGATCTTCTTCAGGCGTCCGGCCAGGGCGTCGTCCCGGCAAAACCAGTCATACCAGCCGGCCTCGCACTGCACAGCACGGTCCCGGCTGCTGAAATCCCCGGCACGGAACCGCTCCTGCCATGTTCGCACACTCATCTCATTCATAGCGTCCCCCTTTCCGGCAGGAGGTGTTCCATGAGGCCGGCAATGGAGGTAAACACCCCGGCCAACTCATGGGACTCCTGGATGGTATCCTCCATTTCTTCCTTAGTCATGCGGGTGCATTTGACCCAGATGCGCACATTTTCCTCTGTGGGCGTCAGCAGAACGGCCTTTTCATAAGCCTTGCAGAACACGCCGGCGATCTTGCTCTGGCGGTCGATCTCCGCATCCTTCTCCCGGATCTCCTTTTTCGCTTTTTCCAGCTCCACCAGGTCCAATGCCGCCTGCCCCTGCTCGTCCTCCGGCAGATCCTGTACCTGCCGGGTGATCTGATACCCTTGGTTGACGGACAGTTCCTTTTTATCCAGGGCCTCCTTCACGGCGGCGGGGGCGTGTTCGTCGATCTGCATCACCTTGCCCATCGTGCGCTCTCCGAGGCCAACGGATGCAGCCAATTTTTTGCGGGTGTCCACAGGTGCGGAACCTTCCGGCAATGTTGCCGAAAGGTCTGTACGGGCACCCTGGTTGGCCTTTGCCCTGGCCTCGATCTCCGGCCGCAGTTTCAGGGCGATCTTGCCCAACTCCCATTTGTCCAGGTTGCGGCGGCCCTTCTGGGTATCCAGCGCCCACTGCTTGGCCTCCAGCAGATCGTCAAAGGCAAACACCGCCATCTTGTAGGGCAGGTCGTGCCGGGTGCAGATCTGCTGCCGGTTGTGGCCGTCTACGACGACCAGATCCTCATTGACAATGATGGGCGCATAGCAGCCGTTTTGCAGGATGTCCTTCTCCAGCGCGGCAAGCTGCTCCCCGCTGAGAGGGGGGAGCAGTTCCGCCAGTTCCGGTAGAATGGTGGGGGTGCGTTCCGCACTGGTGTATTCAATGCCTGTATTACGCATGGCGCTCAGGCCGCAGCCTCATCCATACCGTCCGCAGGCATGGACACGGCGCTTTCCTCCACGCGGCGGGGAGACAGGAACTCCACCTCCGTGGCTTTGATGAGGAAACCGGGCTGACGCTCCGGCTCGTCCGCGAAGGTGATGGTTTCAAAGTCGCCGGAGGCGGCCAACTTGCAGCCCTTCCATGCAAACTCCGCGCAGCGTTCCGCCAGCGGGCCGCGGACCTTAATGGAGATGAAATCCGTCAGGCGGTTGCCGTCCTTGTCCCGGTAGCGGCGGTCCGAGGCGATCCGCAGGATGGCATAGGGCTTGCCGGTGGCCTCATGGACCTTCAGTTCCACATCGTTTGTCAGGTTTCCGATTGCTACGATCTTCAGCATAGGTGCATTTCTCCTTCTTTATTTAATGTAGAGTGAATTGTGGGATAAAAGCGCCGCGGCCCACAGTGGGGCCGCGGCACAGCGGTTGGATCACTTGTCCCAGGTTTCAGGGGCGGTGAGGATGGCGGTGTGGGCGTTGGCGGCCTCCAGCACGTTGTAGTAGGCCCAATGGCGGGAGGACACGTCGGGGAACATCACCAGACGGCGGTGATTATCGGCAATATAGTCCTCGTCAGCCTCGCGGCCCAGCAGGCGGTTGACAATGGTGACGACTTCCGCCCGGTCAATGGGATCGTCGGCCCGGAAGGTGCCGTCGCCGTAGCCCTCTACCCAGCCGTGGATGGCGGCGTCCTTGATATACTCAGCAGCCCAGTAGCCGTCGCTCACATCGTCAAAGCCCTCGTACTGCTCCATGATTTCCTCGGCTCCATCGCCGTACACATCAAAGAACCGCGCCGCCATAGCGGTAAACTCGGCGCGGGTGATGGCCTTATCACCCCGGTAGGTGCGGTCATTGTAGCCCACGGCCACGCCGTAGCCAGTGAGATATTCCACATAGCCCGCATACCACATATCCGGGTCAATATCCTTGAACTTCACATTATTTCCGCTGGGGATGCGCTCGTCCAGCCGGTCAGAGAGCAGGCGGGCAAAGATGGCTGCGGCCTCGCTCCGGCTCATGCTGCGCTCCGGGCCAAAGGTGCCGTCTGTGTAGCCATAGATATAGGCCCCGTGGTACTCAGTTTCTGTGACAGCGGGGACGGTGAGTTTGCCGTCCTCGTCGGTTTCTCCGCGCTCACTCTGGCCCAGATCACCCTTGACGATAACCGTCACACCCTCCTGGGGGTCGCGCTCATTGTCCGTGACCGTGACGGTGATGCGGTTATCCTCATCCATATCGGTTCCGTCCGGCAGGGTGACGGTAATATTGCCGCCCTTGCCGATGGATACTTCCGCGTCCTCGATGGGGCGTCCGGTTTCGTAGTCCTCTACAGTGACGGTCAGTGTCCAGCGGTCGCCGTCCTCGTCCTCCCAGCCAACGGTGGTATTGCCGTCCTCATTGGTCTTGCCGCTGGTGCCGGGAACAGTGACCTGCCCATTGCTGTCAGTGTTACCGGCACAGTAGTTATCGTGCTTGTCAGTCATAGTAACGAACATACCCTCCACGGCGCTCTTATCCTTGGTGAGCAGGACAGTCACGGTAGTCTGGTCGGCATAGTCCAGCTGGCGGGAATTGGGGAGACGGATGGACAGGGTATCGTCCGCATGGAGAGTGACAATAGCATTGGAAACGGGGTCTTTAGTGTCGGTATCCGTGACAATTACCAGATAGCCGCCCACAACGGCCTCGCCCTTACTGTCCGTAGTGGCCTGATTGTAGATCTTCTCAATGGTTTCTTCCTCTAACTTCTCACCGCAGACCTCGCACTCCCTGTGCTTGCTGCCCTCGCTGTCGGTGGTAGGCTCCTTGTCGATGATCCAGTCGCCGGGCTTATGGCCTGCCGCCTCGGTGTAGTCGCCCTTGTAGGCGTCGCCGCAGCGGGTGCAGGTATAGGTGGTGTAGCCCATCTCGGTGCAGGTCGGCTCGGTCACTTCCTCGGCATAGTCATGGCCCAAAGCGTTCTCAATGACGGCGCCGCAGCGGGTGCAGAGTTGAGGATCGGTGCAGGTGGCCGGGTCGCCGGGGATATGGCCCGCGGCCTCGTCGCCCTCCAGACGGGTGGCTCCGCAGCGGACGCAGGTGTACTCGGTCATGCCCTCGCCGGTGCAGGTGGCCCCGGTGATCTCCTTGCCTTCGTCCCAACTATGCCCCAGCGGGTCGGTGTAGTCGGTGATGAACGAACTGCCGCAGCCCTCGCAGATATGGAGGGTGCGCCCGCCGCCCTCACAGGTGGCCGGGGTGGTCTTGCTTACATAGTTGTGAGGCAGCGCGGCGGTGATGTCCTCGATGTGGCGCTCCCCACAGACGGTACACTCCCGCAGGGTGTAGCCAGGGCTGGTACAGGTTGCCGGAATGACGGTGGTGGAGAACTCATGCTCGGTCTGAGGCAGGTCGGTTTCTTTCACATTGCCGCACCGCTCACAGATGTCAATGGTCTTACCGGGGACTTCACAGGTGGCGTCCCGGATGACCACACTCTGATAGGCGTGGCCCAGCGCGGCCTCATAGTCCCGCTTTTCAATCATGCCGCAGTCCACGCACAGATAGCGGTCATAGCCCAGGGTCAGGCAGGTGGGGTCTACGCTATCCAGCAGTGTCCAGTTGTGGTTCTCGCCGCAGCCCTTGTCGTCACAGCAGCAGCCGTCACAGTCCGGATCCTGGCAGCCGCAGTCAGGATTGCCGCAGCCGCAGGAGCAGGAGCCGTCCTCGGTGGTGGTTTCATCCCTGAGATGGACATACGCCACACCGTCCTCCACCATGTCCGTGTCGTGGTAGGTGTAGGTGATCTCGTAGTAAACCGGGTAATCCCCCGCCTCGGTGTAGTTGGGTGCGCTGGTCAGGGTGCAGGCATCTGCGCTGTGGCCGTAGCGGATAGCGGTGGTCACGCCGGCCTCGGACAAGTCCGACACGGTGACGGTGTGGGGCTGGCCGTCCACCACGCCGAAGTAGTCCGCAATGACGGCCTTGGCGGCGGTGTAGGAAGTTTCAGCATAGCCGCAGTCGGCGCAGGTATCCATCTCCACAAAGCGGTCATGGGCCAACTCGGGCCGGATGGCATTCTCCATGTGGTGACGCTCCAACGTGGAATTTTCCTCCTTGAATGTGCCGTAGCAGAACCCGCAGTATTCGCCGCTGGTGGTGATGACGCGGTGATACTCGCTGTCCGCTTGCTCAATGGTCTGGGTTTCCGGCAGTTCCTCGAAAAAATTGTTCGCGCAATCGTAGAGCCAATAGACGTTCTTCAGGTAGCCGTAGTCCGTCTTGGCCATGTTGGTGTTGATGCTGCCGCAGGTTTCACACACGGCTTTGGTCCAGTGATAAGCCGTGTAATAGGCGTCCTGTCCCGGTACGCCGTCCAGAATGGAACCCTTGCCGGAACCATCTACAAAGGTGCCGTCCGAGTATTTCACATTCCGGCTCATGGCCGTCTGGCCATCCCTGGTATATTCCGGGGTGCGGAACACGATAAAGGAAGTCTGCTGCTTGCAGACTTTGCAGTTAAAGGTTTCGTGGGTCACGGTGGCGTTGGCGTCCAGTTCGTTGGTGCGGTTGTTGGCCTCCTGCCAGTTCTCAGCGGGGTCGTGGTAACTGTCCTGCTGGGCGGCAAAGGCGGTGGGCACCATGCCGACGCACAGAACCACGGCCAGCAGCAGGGCCGTCATGCGCTTCAGGCCATGCCTGGTTGTCTTGCTTTTCAAGCGTTCTTTCCTCCTTTTGTGTAGAAATTGCTGGTTCAGGTTTTTATTTTCGTTTACTTGGTCACCGCCCCCTTTCCCGGAACTGCTGCACAAAGGTCAGATAGGCGTTCCAGTCCTTCCGGGAGGGAGGGGACAGCGTCTGCACGACATATCCCTCCGCCGCGTATTTCCGGCCCATGCGCTCCGCGGCCTCCTGGCCGGGGCGGTCGTGATCCAGGCACAGGACAACCTTCCGCACTGTGGGATGCTCCCGAAGAAACACCGACAGGGCGCGGTCATCCAGGCAGCACAGGGCAAGTGCATTGCTGTGGAACTCCCGGTGCAAAGTGCAGTAACTCATGAGGTCGATAGGTGCCTCGAACACATACACGGTCCTGCTGTCCGGGGCATACGGCAGTCGGAAACCGATGGATTTGTCGCTGCCGGCGGCGTCGCCCTTGAAACCGCTGCCGTCCCGGTCGTAGGTGCCCCGCAGGCTGGCGAAGGCAGCCTTGCCGTCCCTGTCATACCCTACGAACACGCAGTTGTGATGCTCGGAGTCCTCATACAGCAGTCCTGCGGAAATAAAACTCCGAATAATCTGGGGAGAAACCCCGCGCTTTTTCAGGTAGGCGTACACTCGGCGGGCATCGGTGTGCCTGGGCGGCAATGCAAACGGTTTCGGCGGTTCCGGCGCCTGCTCAGTTTGCCTGCTCCGCTCCGCGGGGGCGTCCCTGGCGCGGCCGTGGAATGCCAGCAGATCCTCCACCGCCTCCGGGAAACTTCTGCCGCAAAAATGCTGTAGGAAGGTGATGGCATCCCCGCCCACTCTCTCGGAGTAGCGATACCAGGTGCGGCGGTTCTTGATCCGCAGGCTGTCCATCTCCTTGGTGGAGTAGTAGCGGCCTATCCGCGTCACGGTGTAGCCGAGAGACGCCAGCAGGTCCGGCAGGTCCGTCCCACGGGCAATCTCCAACTCCTGTTCTGTGAAACGATTGGCTCTCTGTTCCGACGTTTTCTCACCTCCGGTTCTCTTGTGAAACAGACCGCCCGGAACGTCCCTGTCGGGCGCTCCGGGCGGTTCTGGGATCCTGATTTACTCGGTTGTTCTCTTCCTGGGTGGCCGCTCCACATACTCGGAGATGTCGCAGTCGCAGCTGATGAGCTGCCCTCCGCACACCGGGCACCGCTCCGCATCACACCCCACATGGTGGTAATGCCCAGGCCTGGCGCCGCAATCGTGGCAGCGGGCATCGCCATGCGCCATGCCATCCTCGCCGTACTTAATGCGGCGGTAGTACCGGTTGCCGCATTTCACATGGGTCCAGGTGCAGCCGTCCGCTTTCAGCATCCGCTGGCCGCAAGCCCTGCAGGGCGCTCCGCCGGCCGCAATCATGGCCTCCAGTTCATTCTGCCACATTCTTGGCTCCTCCTTCCGTTTCTTCAGCCTCCCAGGACGGGGCGCTGTCTGCCGGCTCATCTATGGGATCCAGCGTGTCAGTTGGTGCGCCGGGATCGGCATCCGCTGTTTCCTGCTCCCACCGCTCCAGAGCGTCCTCGATCAGCCCAATCACGAACTCCTTCTGGGTCACTTTCCGGCCCTGGCGCTCATTCTCGTGGGCCAGATAGTCCTTGATCCGCTGGAACAGGTCCTCACTGATTTGAAATGCCATTGTCCTTGTCTGTGCCATGTCTTTTTTTCCTCCATTTTCATAGTAGTTGGTAAGTAGTCCCGTGATGTACTCGCTGAGGGACTGGTTTGCCGCGACGCGCTCCGCCGTCACCCTGGCATGCAGGGATTCCGGGATTTGGCATGAGAGGCCCTTGGTCTGCTCCATGTCTGACTGCCTCCTTTTCTTGATTTGCAACGCAAGTATAGCCGGAAAGCATCACGAAAGCCATTACCAACACCACCAAGGAATGGCGAACAGACGCAGCAAAGGCAACAATTTCATCCTGCGTTGGGGAGCCGGAAATAGCCGGCGTCCTTGTGGGCACGGTAGAAATGTTCCACGGCCCGCAGGCTGCCCGTCACCGGCATCCCCGGCAGGGCCTCTGCCATGCTCTGGAAATATCTCCGGCCGCGGGCGGCGCGGGGATCCAGCACAGCGACAACGCAGGTGTCCGTTTCTGTGCGGATGGCCCGGCCAAAGCCCTGCCGCAGTTTGATCTGCATTTCCGGGACAACGACGGAGCGCAGGAACTCCCGCAGGTTCGGGTAGTCCTCCCGCTCTTTTTCTTTTACAGCGTCCGGGTAGGCGAAGGGCAGGCATGGGATGATGAGCATGGACACGCCGTCGCCAGCGAAGTCCAGCCCCTCCCACGCCGCGCCGGTGGCCAGCAGGATACTGCCGGGAGCGGCGCGAAATGCCGCCAGGGTGAGGGCCGGGCGTTTGCCCATCGTAAATACAGGGAAGGGCAGCGCCGCGGCCTGCAGCCGTTCCTTGACCGCCGACATGGCGAAGTAGGAAGTGAACAGCACCAGGGCGTGGCCGTGGGATGCCGCCGCCAGCTGCCGGATCTGTGCGGCCAGCCGGTCGTAGTAGTCCGCCGCGTCCAGCGGGATCGGGTCCGGGGGAAGATAGAGGAGGCAGTTGTGCTGATAGTCAAAGGGTGACGGACACACAGTTTCCGTCACGGGCCGTTCCCCTGTCAGGCCGGCGGCGGTGCGGAACCGGCTGAAATCCTTCCCAACGGCAAGGGTGCCGGAGGTCAGGACAATGGGCTGTTCCTGCCGCCAGAGCGTGGCCTGGAGCTGCGCGGCCAGTTCCGACACCGTGCCGCACAGCATGGCCCCGCCGTGGTCGTCGTCTGCCGCGTAGAAGATCATCTCGGGATTCCCCAGGTAAAAGAGGGATACTGTGGAGGCGACGGCGGACAGCAGGCGCCAGGTTTCCCTGGTCAGCAGGCCCTCCAGCTGCCGGCAGATCACCGTCAGGACCTGATGCGGCCGCTCCAGGAACATCTGGTAGGCGTCAAATCCGGCCCCTTCCTCCACCGGGAGCGACAGTTTCTCCGCCAGCGGCTCCACGGCCTCGGACAGCAGTTCCGCCGCGAGGACATACCGCTCCACATGCAGGCTGCGGATCAGCTCCGCAAAGTCCTGGGCATTCAGCGTTACGCCGAACATCTGCCGTGCGGTTTCCGGCAGCTTGTGGGCCTCGTCTATGATGATGGCCGCGCTGTCCGGCAGGAGGGGCTTTTTCTTTTGGCTGCGGTGGATGAGGTCCGCCAGCAGGAGGTTGTGGTTGCAGATCTGAACCGTGTACTGCCCGCTCTGGCAGGCGTCCAGGAAACAGCGGTATCGGCAGTCCTTCCGCCGGCAATTACACCGCTTGGGAACGCAGATCCGCCCCCGGTCATAACTGCTCATCCCGGACAGCTGGTCCAGATCCAGCACATGCCAGGCGGTGTGCAGGGCTTGGCGGGCGGCGGGATTCTTATGGCTGCCCTCCACCTGACGGACCCGCCGTTCCAGCCGGGCGTCGCAGGCGTAGTGAGCCTTGCCCTTGCGGATGACCGCCTCAATGGGCGCGGAGATCAGCCCCTCGGACAGCAGCACGCTGGACAGCAGGGGCAGGTACTCCTTCTGGATGGCGCTCTGCAGCGCGATGCTGGAGGTGGAGATCAGGATAGGACGCTGCGGTTTACCCTCTGCCGCCCGGCACTTGCCATGCAGGATGCCGGCGGTCAGGTAGGCGAAGGTCTTGCCGATGCCGGTCCCCGCGTCGCACAGGGCGATGCTGCCGTCCAGCATGGCGTCCAGGATGCTGTGACACAGCCGGATCTGTTCCGGCCGCTCCGCCATGCCCCTCTGAGGCAATAGGGTTTTAAAAATATAGTCGATTTCCTCATGGGCCTTTTCATGGGTATATTTCTTCATGGATACTTCCGTCCTTTTATCTTTTTTCGTGTTCCCATCGTATTCGCACTCGCCCCCCCGATGGGTTCGGGAACAATGCGGGCAGGCCCCTGGCCGGGGCCTCACGGGCATATTTCCGGGATCTCTACTGCTTTCAATCCCGGAGCAGCGCCGCCTGTCTTACGCGCAGGCCGTGCTTGGTGTGTCATTATTCGAGCCGTTCCATCTCTTGTCCGGCCTGCCAGGGCCGACCGCAGGCTGGATCGCTCGCCGGCCGCTGGGGCCGGGTCTTGGCGCGCGCTGTGGGGTGGGTACGGCTGCGTGTTACCCGCATTGCTGGTATGCACTTTTCAAGGAGCAGCGAAGGGGGAGGTATTTCCCCCTTTCGCTGTCCTCCCGAAAAAGGGGCTGGGTGAATACCCTCACGCCGCAAATTTTTCAAAATATTTTTTCATGTCCCGCAGGATCCGGTCCCTGCGCTTGATGACGGCCCGCTGGGTCACGCCGATTCGCCGGGCGTATTCTCTGGTGGAGAGGCGGTCATAAAACAGCGCGGTGATGAGCTGCCTGTCCCGGTCCTCCAAGGCGATAAGCGCCGCCAGCAGCAGGCTGGTCAGTTCTTCCCGCTCCCGTTCCGACTCCCGTGCAAGGACGCAGTCCTCGGCGCTGGGCGCCGTTTCCGCGCCCACATAGTCCGGCAAAACGCCGTCCTCTGCCAGCTGTTCCATGGAGAGGACCTTGCCAGTGGGCAGATCCTCGCTGAGATACCGCTCCCGCCGGTCCATCTGGGCATACGCCGCGAATACGTCCTCTGTGACCGCCACATCCCTACCATCCACGGTGATGATGTTGGCGATGACAGTTCCATTCTCGTCCCTGATTTTTCTGTAGTTGCGATTTTCCTGCCATTTTTCCATAGTCGTGATCTCCAATCTCAGATTTTTTAGGGGAAACTTCTGAGTTGGGGATCACGGGTACTTTGCTATGTAGGGCTGCCAGGCGTTCCGCATTTCGTGCCTTTCCGCTGTTCTGCCGCGGAAAAGCGCAAAAAAGAGCCTTACAGCACAGCAGAACTGCTGCCTGTAAGGCTCCGAACACGGTGGATCCCGCTGCTGATGCGGGCGGTTGGTGCACTTGACGAGGTCGATACTCTATATTTTATTTGCTTTTAGGAATGTCCTGCCTTTTCAAAGGAGATGCCAATCTGCAGCCCGCACTTTGGACATTTGGAGAACAGCTCCGCCTTGTCCGCATGCTCCGGGCCGTAGAGGTGCAGGCGCCCCGGATCCACGTCGGCTGCGGCATCAATGACGCGCCCTTTACCGCACACAGGGCAGCGCACCGCATGGGTTCTTTTCACTTGTTGCATGGCGTTCCTCCTTCCAAAGTGTTCTCAATTTTGAGAACACCACAGTAAAAAATTTTACAGCAGATGGTGGTTGGTGAGCCGGATCCGCATGGCCTGGCGGGATACCTGAAACACCTCCGACATGGCCTGAACAATGGCCTGATTATCCCGACCGGACCGCATTTGGTAGAAACACCGCTTGACCATTGGCATGGGCATGAGCAGGGCGGACCCAAGCATATTCGCCTGGATCTCCATACTGGTTTCCCTGACGGCAGGCTGCAGCGCCGCGCTCTCCCCGGTGCCTGTGTACAGCCCCTTGTGCAGGATCCAGTGGGACAGTTCGTGGGCCTCGGTAAATCGCAGGCGGCCGGTGCTGGTTTCTTCTTCACACAGCGAGGCATCTATGAGGATCGTGCCGGCTTTCACCGGGAACAGGGTATACTCGCCCAGTTCCATGTCGTACACGGCCTCCAGGCCGGTGTCAAAAACGGTTTTCCCTAGGATCCGGCCATTTTTGCGGAGGTACTGGAACTCCAGCGTCAGTCCGTGGCGCTCGATGAGGTCCTCGATGGGGATGGCGCGGGGCTGCCCCCGGTAGAGGCGCTCATCGTAGGCATCCAGCACACGCCGGGCGATGCTCTCCATCGTCTGCTCGGTATAATACTTCCGCATGTGCCTGCCTCCTATTTCAGTTTCCCGGTTTCTGCCGCTGGGTGATGCGGTCTATAAACTCCTGCCATTCCTCGTCTGTGGCGTCCACTTCCTTGGCTGTCCGCAGGGCGGCCCGGACGATATCCCGTTCCATGATGTACTCCGGCAGGTCCGCGGACACCCGTTGCGTTTTAGATTTGGCGGCCAGATCCAACAGCAGTTCCGTGTCTGCCTGGCATAGCCCCAGGATCTCAATGAGGCGGTCCATCTTCTCCTTGGTGGGAGCCGGCCTTCGGTCATTCTCCATGTTGCTCATGTAGACCGGGGATACCTCCAGTTTCGCCGCCAAACCGCGCAGGGACAGTCCGCGGGCCATCCGCTTTTCCCGCACATAACTGCCGAATGTCTGCTCCATTATGGCGTGCCTCCTATTCTGTGTTCTCTTTTTCGAGAACGGCTACGCTTAGTATACACGCCTCCATCTCATGCCGCAAGAGGCCAAACGCGAGGTGCTCCTTTTATGGAACACCTCGTGCCTTTTCTTAATATGGGTATTCACTTGCCCTGTTTTTCGGGAGGTGGATGAAGGGGATTTTTCTTTTCGGGCATAAACGTAAGGCGGGACCGGGTTTGGCAACGCTGCCGGACCCGATATGCCGTTTCCTGGCCCCTCACATTTTGTAGAGGAGGGACGCAATGCCCAAAGTTATTCCCATGCCCGGCCGGGTGGAAAAAGTTGTGGCCGAGCGCGACCAGCTGAGCCACGGACGGCTGATTCATGTGGTTTCCGTGTTCCCCGCGGACGGCGCCTGCTCGCCGGAGGACAAACTCAAAACGCTCATTGACATGGATCTCAAAAATTCCCACACAGTTGCGGAAAGGGGTGGACAAACCGCCCCGTCAGAGGTAACATCACACAAACTCTGGACGGTTTGACTGGAGAGAAGGAGGCTTTTATGAGTCAGTCAAACCAAGGGAAAATCACCGCCCTGTACTGCCGCCTGAGCCAGGACGACGGTCTGGACGGGGAGTCCAACAGCATCCAAAACCAAAAGAGAATATTAGAGCAGTATGCCATTGACCACCGCTTTCCCAACATCCAATTCTATGTGGACGACGGATACTCCGGGGCCAGTTTCAACCGACCGGATTTCCAGCGCATGATGTCCGACATGGAGGACGGGAAAATCGGGATCATCATCACCAAGGATCTCAGCCGTCTGGGGCGAAACCAGTTGCACACAGGGCTGTACATCGAGGAGCGGTTCCCGCAGTTCGGCGTCCGCTACATCGCCATCAACGACAATGTGGACACGGAAAACGCCGAGAGCAACGACCTGATGCCCTTCAAAAACCTGTTCAACGAGTGGTTCGTGCGGGACACCAGCCGGAAGATCCGGGCGGTACAGCGGGCCAAGGCTCAGCGCGGGGAGCGCCTGGGAACACGGGCACCCTACGGCTACAAAAAGGATGAGAATGCCAAGGGCAAACTCGTTGTTGATGAGGAGGCCGCCGCTGTGGTGCGTCGCATTTTTGCCCTCTGCGCTGCCGGCCGCGGCCCGAGTCAGATTGCTAAACAGTTGAGAGCCGAAAACGTGCTTTGTCCGGCGGTCTACACCTACCGCAAGTTGGGATCCGGCCATACCTGCCTCGATCTGTCCCAGCCCTATAACTGGTCCGACAGCACCATCGCCAACATCCTGGAGAATGAAACCTACCTTGGGAACACGGTCAACATGAAGTTCACCACAAAATCCTATAAGGACAAGCGGTATGTGCAGCATCCCAGGGAGGAGTGTCTGGTGTTTGAGGGGACCCATCCGGCGCTGATCACGCGGGAGGTTTGGGATATCGTCCAGCGGGTCCGGCAAAACCGGAAGCGCCCCACAAAGATGGAGGAACTCAACAAGTATTCCGGCCTCGTCATCTGTGCCGACTGCGGTTCCACAATGGTCCTGCATAGGGCGCGCACCATGAAACCAACGCAAAACAATTTCACCTGCCGAACCTATAAGAAAGCAGGGTCTGAGGTCTGCACGGCCCACTACATTCGGGAGTGTGTCCTCGACGAGATTGTGCTGGAGGACATCCGCAGGGTGACGGCGATGGCGCGGGAGCATACGCAGGAGTTCGCCGCCTATATCTGTGACCGGCAGTCCGCTGAACTGCGGCGGGAGATCCGCAGGCAGGAGTTGGAACTTTCAGGGATGAAAAAGCGCGAGGCGGAATTGGAGGCCATCTTCAAGCGACTGTATGAGGACAGCGTACTGGGCCGCATCACCACGGAGCAGTTCCAGACCCTCTCCGCCAGTTATGTGGCGGAGCAGGAGCAGTTGAAAACTGCCATCCCGCAAAAGGAGCGGGAGGTCGCCAAACTGAAGGCCACGGTGTCCGGCGCAGACAACTTCATTGCCAGGGCCAAACGCTACACAGACATTCAGAAGCTGACGCCGGAGTTGCTGCGGCTGTTTATTGAGAAAATCGTGGTGCATGAGAAGGATGTGAAGTGGTCCAAACACGCCAGCCAAACGGTGGAAATCCATTACACGGATATTGGCGTGATTGGGAATATGAACATCACGAAAAGTGCGTAAAGGAACAGGCAGGTGCTGCCAATGCAACACCTGCCTATCCTTAAAATTTGTAGTTGTCCCTGTCAGGCCGGACCTAA
>NZ_JAOQJF010000024.1:0-50447 GCF_025567195.1 Alitiscatomonas aceti
AAAAAAAGCCCCAAAAGGGCATTGAAAATTTGCTGTAAATAAAGGAAAAATCGAGATGCAGGAAAAGAGATAAAAAAATGACGAGAAGAAAACGACGGAACTTTCCTAGTACTACGACGGAAAACGGGACTCCGGAGACCAGGTAGGTGAAGATAAGGGTACGGATCATACGCCAGGCTTTCTGTGCCAGCATAAAACGACCTCCTTTTTCATAAAATACGGGGGCCTGGGGCCGTAAGGGACAGCCGCCCCTGTTTCTACATGGATATTCCCGTTTCCAGGGAATTATCCCTATTGCATAATGGAAAATCGTATGGTATAATCTCATAACAAAGTGAGATGCTGTGGGCGTTTATGCCCGCATGAATAAAAGAATAACAGGAGGATCTACCTATGAAGCACGTTAAGACATTAAGCTCCAATACTTTAAAGAACAGCATGAAGAAGGGCGGCTGCGGCGAGTGCCAGACATCCTGCCAGTCCGCATGCAAGACATCCTGCACAGTAGGAAACCAGAGCTGCGAAAACAGCAACCGCTAATGGCGGGGGCCTGTACAATCAGGAACGCTTAAAGATGACCCCTACGGTCCTATGATTGTAGGGGTATTTATTGTCTCAAAGGAAGACGTTTAGTTTACGACACAGATAGGAGAATTATTTTGATTCATCAGTATATCAACAACGGATATCATATCGTCCTGGATGTCAACAGCGGCTCGGTCCATTCGGTGGACGCCCTTTTTTATGATGTGGTAAAGGCCCTGTCGGACGTTGTGGCCGATATGGAAAAGCCGGAGAAGCTCACAGAGGATCAGAGGAACGCAGTTGTTTCTGCCCTGGAGGGAAAATACCCGAAGGAGGATCTGGAGGACGCCCTTTCCGACGCCCAGGAGCTGATCGATGCCGAGGAGCTGTTTACTGCGGATATCTATAAGGATTATGTGGTAGACTTTAAGAAACGCCAGACCGTGGTAAAGGCCTTGTGCCTTCATATTGCCCACGACTGCAATCTGGCCTGTCAGTATTGTTTTGCAGAGGAAGGCGAGTACCATGGCCGCAGAGCCTTAATGAGTTTTGAGGTGGGGAAAAAGGCCCTGGATTTCCTGATCGCCAATTCCGGAAACCGGGTAAACCTGGAAGTGGACTTTTTTGGCGGAGAGCCCTTAATGAACTGGAATGTGGTAAAGCAGCTGGTGGAGTACGGCCGCTCCCAGGAGAAGGCCCACAATAAGAAGTTCCGCTTCACTCTGACCACCAACGGCGTTCTTTTAAATGATGAGATCATGGAGTTCTGCAATAAGGAAATGAGCAACGTGGTCTTAAGCCTGGACGGACGGAAGGAAGTCAACGATAAGATGCGCCCCTTCCGCAACGGAACGGGAAGCTATGACCTGATCGTTCCGAAATTCCAGAAATTCGCGGAATCCAGAGGAGATAAGGATTATTTCGTAAGAGGGACCTTTACGAGAAACAACCTGGACTTTTCCAATGACGTACTGCACTTTGCAGACCTGGGCTTTAAAAAGCTGTCGGTGGAGCCAGTTGTAGCGCCGCCGGAGGCTCCTTATTCCATCCGTGAAGAGGACCTTCCCCAGATCATGGAGGAGTACGACCGTCTGGCAAAGGAATTTGTAAAGCGGGAAAAGGAAGGCCGCGGCTTTAAATTCTTCCACTTTATGCTGGATCTGAGCCAGGGACCGTGCGTGGCCAAGAGGCTTTCGGGCTGCGGCTCCGGAACGGAGTATCTGGCTGTGACGCCCTGGGGCGATTTTTATCCCTGCCATCAGTTCGTTGGTATGGAGGATTTCCTGTTAGGAAATGTGGACGAGGGGATCACCAATACAAAGGTCCGCGACGAGTTCAAGCTGTGCAATGTATACGCCAAAGACAAATGTAAGGAATGCTTTGCCAGATTCTACTGCAGCGGCGGCTGTGCGGCCAACTCCTACAATTTCCATGGAAAGATCACAGACGCTTATGATATTGGCTGCGAGATGCAGAAAAAACGCATCGAGTGCGCGATTATGATAAGGGCCGCGCTGGCAGAGGAATAGGCGCGGGGGCCGGCAGGGACCGGCCGGGAAATTTTTTAGATTAAGGAGACAATGTATCATGAAGAGCAGCAAAGGAAAGGGGCTTCTGAGCCTCCTGGCATTGGTGCTCGTTCTCGGGGTTTTCGGCTATTTTGGGTATGATACGCTTATGCGCAGCAAGCTGGTGACCGATGAGAACGGAGTAACGTCCCAGGAGGGCGGCATTAAGCTGGGCCTGGATCTGGCCGGCGGTGTCAGCATCACCTATCAGGCAAAGGAAGCAGATCCCAGTCCAGAGGACATGGCCGATACCCAGTATAAGCTCCAGCAGAGAGTACAGACGTACAGCTCTGAGGCGGAGGTATACCAGGAAGGCAGCAACCGTATCAACGTGGATATCCCGGGCGTTACCGACGCCAATAAGATCCTGGAGGAGCTGGGAAAGCCAGGCTCCTTACAGTTCCTGGATGAGAACATGCAGGTGGTCTTAGAGGGAACGGATGTGGCCACAGCCAGTCCTGTGATCTATAAGGACGAGACCGGTGCCAACAAATACGAGGTATCCCTTACCTTTACAGAGGAAGGCACAAAGAAGTTTGCAGATGTGACGGCTGCAAATGTAGGAAAGCACATTGCCATCGTGTATGATGGGATGATCTATTCCAACCCTGTGGTCCAGGCTGCCATCACCGGCGGCAAGGCCTCTATTTCCGGCATGAGCTCCTATGAGGAGGCAGACAAGCTGGCCTCCACCATCCGGATCGGCTCCCTTTCCCTGGAGTTAGAGGAGCTGCGCTCCAATGTGGTGGGCGCGAAGCTGGGACAGGAAGCCATTTCCACCAGCTTAAAGGCCGGAGTCATCGGCTTTGGGATCGTGTGCGTATTCATGATCATCGTATACCTGATCCCTGGCCTGGCCGCATCCCTGGCCCTGTGCCTGTATGTGGCACTGATCATCATCCTCTTGGCGGCCTTCGAGGTGACACTGACCCTGCCGGGAATCGCCGGTATCATCCTGTCCATCGGTATGGCCGTGGACGCCAACGTCATCATCTTCACCCGTATCAAGGAGGAGATCGGCCTGGGCAAGACTGTAAAATCGGCTATTAAGACCGGTTTTGCAAAGGCATTATCCGCCATCATCGACGGAAACGTTACGACGCTGATCGCAGCGGCTGTCCTTTACTGGAGAGGCTCCGGTACGGTCAAGGGCTTTGCGACGACCCTGGCCATCGGTATCGTGCTGTCCATGTTCACAGCCCTGTTCGTGACAAAGTTTGTGCTGAATGCCCTTTATGATCTGGGCTTTACTGATAAGAAGTTCTACGGAACTAAAAAGGAGAAAAAGGCCATCAACTTCCTTGGAAAGAGGAACGTGTGCTTTATCATCTCCTTAGTGATGATCGGCGCAGGTGTGGCCGGAATGGTGATGAACAAGTCCTCCATCGGCGGAGCCTTCAACTATGGCCTGGACTTCAAGGGCGGTACATCCACCAGCGTGACCTTCAATGAGGATATGTCCTTAGAGAGGATCTCCAGCGAGGTGGTCCCGGTGGTGGAAGGCGTTACAAAGAGCGCCGATACCCAGACTCAGAAGGTGGCCGGTACCACAGAGGTCATCATCAAGACCAGAACCTTAAGCGTGGAGGAACGCCAGGCTCTGGATGCAGCCCTGGTGGAGAACTTCGGCGTGGATGAATCCAAGATTGTCGCAGAGAGCATTTCCGGAGCCATCAGTGCAGAGATGAAGAGCGACGCCATTGTGGCGACTGTGATCGCAACGATCTTTATGCTGCTTTATATCTGGGTGCGCTTCAAGAATATCCGTTTTGCGGCCAGCGCAGTCATCGCCCTGGTACATGACGTACTGGTGGTGGTTGCCTGCTACGCCCTGGCAAAATGGTCCGTGGGCTCCACAGCCATTGCCTGCCTCCTTACCATTGTCGGATATTCCATCAACGCCACCATCGTTATCTTCGACCGTATCCGCGAGAACTTAAAGCTCCAGGGACCGAGAGCGGATCTTAAGGAGGTCGTAAACGAGAGTATCACACAGACCTTTACGAGAAGCATCAACACTTCCCTGACCACCTTTGTTATGGTCCTGGTGCTGTTTGTCATGGGTGTTTCCTCCATCCGTGAATTTGCCCTGCCGCTGATGGCGGGCATCATCTGCGGCACCTACTCTTCCGTATGCTTAACGGGAGCCTTATGGTACGTTCTGACCACAAGAAAGGGCAAAAAGGCGGCGGAGAAGTCCGGTAAGTAAAAACAGGAAAAAATATGAAATATCAAATTCTGGCAAAGGACGGACGTGCCAAAAGGGCCGTTGTGGAGACGGTCCATGGCACGATCCAGACGCCGGTCTTTATGAACGTGGGCACTGTGGGAGCCATCAAGGGAGCCGTATCCACCGACGATCTCCGGGGGATCGGCACCCAGGTGGAGCTTTCCAACACGTACCACCTTCATGTGCGGACCGGAGATAAACTGATCAAAGAGCTGGGCGGACTCCATAAGTTCATGAACTGGGACCGCCCGATCCTTACGGATTCTGGCGGCTTCCAGGTTTTTTCCCTGGCAGGCCTCCGCAAGATCAAGGAGGAGGGCGTTTACTTCAACTCCCACATCGACGGCCACAAGATCTTCATGGGGCCGGAGGAGAGTATGCAGATCCAGTCCAATCTGGGCTCCACCATCGCCATGGCCTTCGACGAGTGTGCTCCCCATCCCTGTACCCGGGAATATATGGAAAATTCCGTGGCCCGGACGGTGCGGTGGCTGGAGCGGTGCAAGGCGGAAATGGCCAGGCTCAACTCCCTTCCCGATACGGTGAATCCCCATCAGCTCCTGTTTGGAATCAACCAGGGAGGAACCTTTGAGGACATCCGCATCGCCCATGCCGATACCATATCGGCCATGGACTGCGACGGCTATGCCATCGGCGGCCTGGCAGTGGGGGAGAGCCATGAGGAGATGTACCGCATCCTGGATGTGACCGTTCCCCATCTTCCGGAAAACAAGCCCACCTATTTAATGGGGGTTGGAACGCCGGCCAATATTTTAGAGAGTGTGGACCGGGGCGTGGACTTTTTTGACTGCGTCTACCCCACCAGAAATGGCCGTCATGGCCATGTATACACCAATCACGGAAAGCTCAACCTGTTCAACGAGCAGTTCGCAAAGGATATGCGCCCCATTGAAGAGGGCTGCCAGTGTCCGGCCTGCCGCTCTTACAGCAGAGCCTATATCCGTCATCTGTTAAAGGCCAAGGAGATGTTGGGCATGCGCCTGTGCGTGCTCCACAACCTTTATTTCTACAATACTATGATGACGGAGATCCGGGAAGCCATTGAGAACCACAGCTACGCCGAATACAAAGCAAGAAAGCTGGAAGGCGTAACTGGTAATTACAAAGATAAGCAGAATTAGAAACGGAGGTGCAAGACAGCATGAACAGTCCCGCATTCTGGATCGGCTACGTGATCCTGATCTTTGCGTTTATGTATTTTATCGCGATCAGACCGCAGCAGAAGGAAAAGAAAAAAATGCAGGAATTGATGGCAAGTATCGCAGTTGGTGACAGTGTTCTGACATCCAGCGGCTTTTACGGAGTGATCATTGATATGACAGACGACACGGTAATCGTTGAGTTTGGAAGCAATAAGAACTGCCGCATTCCCATGCAGAAGCAGGCCATCGTCCAGGTTGAGAAGCCGGAGGCGTAAGGCCGAAAGGGAGCCGGACACCGAGAAGGTGGTCCGGCTCTTTTTAGTTTGGTGCGGACAACGAGCCAGGGTCCGTGCCTGCATGGTATAAAAAGTATGCTGGCGAAAACCATTGCCTCATAAAAAGATAGGATATTGACAAAAAGCGATCATATAGTTATAATAATGATAGAAAAAAATAAAAATAATATCATTTGATCTTCGGAGGATAAAGGATTGGATATAGATAAAAAGGATATAGAACTGTATCTTTCCGAGGTGAAAGAGGCAGTGGAGAACGGCAGATACCGGCTTGACCGGAACGCCAGACGGCAGGACAATATTAACTTTTTTTAGATTATGTTATTAATGAAGCAAAGGTAAGGGAAATTATACTGAGCCTTACTGAGATGGACTTTTCAGGGATACTGAGGAATGAGCATAAGGGCTTTGAACATGAGCGACTTTATGTATTTGGCAAGGATGTCATTCTTTTGGAGAGAAATGGAACAAAGGAAAAAACAGTTTCCCTGTATATTAAATTTAATAAACTGGATGGCTGCTTTGTGATCGTTATTTCGTTCCACGAACAGAAGTATCCGCTTACATATTATTTCAGATGACCAGGAGACGATGGGAGGGAGCCGTTATGACAGAAAAGATGAGAAGGGATTTCTGCATTGAGTGCAGAAAAGAGACGGAGTACCTTTTGCAGAAGAGGGACATGGTTAAGACCATAAAAGATAAGAGCTATAAATTTGAAATCACCATGGCTGTATGTATGGAGTGCGGCAGGGAAATGAGTATTCCTGGACTTATTGATAAGAATGTCCAGGAGATCGACGAGCAATATAGGGCGATGGAAGGCCTTGTTTCGATGGAAGACATTGAAAAGCTCATGAAGATCTATAAAATTGGCAAAGCGCCGCTGTCTCTGGCTCTCGGATTTGGTGAGGTGACGATCCCGCGATATCTGGAAGGACAGGTACCTTCCAGAGAGTATTCAGATATTATAAAAGCAGCGCTGGCTTCACCGGCTTATATGAAGCAGAGGCTTATGGAAAACCGGAGTAAGCTGACGGATGCGGCGTATAAAAAATCTATGGCCGCCGCAGACAGCATAGAGAGGCTTTTTAATGTGTCAGATAAGATGCTCAGAGTGATCGCATATGTATTTGAGAGGCTGGAAGAAGTAACCCCGCTTATGCTTCAGAAGCTGCTGTACTTCATTCAGGGTATTTATTCTGCCTTGTATGGAAGGCCGATTTTTACGGAGGACTGCAGGGCATGGGTACATGGACCAGTTTATCCGGAAGTATACGATCTGTTCAGGGATTTTAAATACAATCCCATTGATGATGCGCGTTTTGCATTGCTGAAAGGGACAGAAGAAGCACTGACGGATGACGAGAAGCGGGTGATCGATATTGTTGTAAATACATTTGGCATGTATGGAGGAAAAGTGCTGGAGAGGATCACGCATAATGAAGCACCGTGGATGGATGCGAGAAAAGGCTATGGTGACGGCATTCCTTCCAGCGAGCTTCTGCCGAAGGAGAGGATCATGGAGTATTTTACTGCCGTGAACCGGAAATATGGCGTAGATTCAGAGGATGGTCTGCGGGCTTATATCTGTGATATGCTTAAAAAAGAAGCCTGAATAAGGGCGCTGCAAAAAGACGGTATTGAAGTCTTTGCAGCGCTCTTTTGCGTTCACATTGAGAAAAAAACAGGCCCGGCGGCTGCCGTTAAGGAAGAGAGCTCCGGCTCACCGGAAGGGCAGGACTCTGCCGGAAAGAGCAGCAGCACGGCTCCCCTGGAGGAGCGGATGGTATCGGGCAGGGGTACAAGACAGTCTTCATTTCCCAGAGGGATACGGAGGCTGTCTTTTTCTGTTTTTATAAGACAGAAAAAGAGCGGGGGAGCATCCGGTTCATGTTCTGGAATGGGAGTGAGCCCGGGACGCAGGGAAAGCTTAAGGCTGTCTCCATTCAGGACCCAGTGGAGGACCGGCCCGCGGGTCACACAGGTCCGGCAGCGGCGGACGGCCTGTGCCAGGGCCTGGGAGGCCTCCGGAGGGGATTCTGGAGCGTTGTCCCCGTCTGTCTCAATAAATGTGGAAAAAACTCCGTCCAGGTCCATGGGGCGGTGGAGATCCAGGCCGCTGACCGGGGCGATGGGAAAGCCGGAGCAGGCCAGCCGGATCCACCACTGGATGGCCTGGCAGTTATCGGGGACCATGGGATGGGCGTTGTTTACGATCTCAATGAAATCCATGAGCCCGGGATCGTGAATGGTCATATCCCAGCGCATACCATTGGCAAAGGGAGAGGGCAGGGAAAAGGGATGGGCAGGCCCTGCCAGTCCGCCGGCCTCGTGGACCCGCTGAAACAGAGGGTCGGCGTTATCCCGGTCGATGTCATCCCAGGGAATATAAGAGGTTACGTTCTGGCAGAGCAGATGCCCGTAGTAGGACGTGAGCTCGTAGCCGTAGACGTACTGGAGCCGGTTTTTGCAGGCCGCGGGCAGATCTGGGAAGCCGGAGACTGTGTTGTGGTCCGTGAGGGAAAACCAGGGGATCCCCTGGGCTTCCATAAATGCAGCCAGCTCCTTTACGGTCATGGAGCCGTCAGACTCCATGGTATGATTATGCAGTTCGATCCGTTTCCACATGAACGGGACCTCCTTTGATCTCCAGGTTCCAGGGGGTATTCTCCTCCACCACCTGGTATACGTTGACAATGATCTTCACCATGCCGTTTCTTCCGTCATAGGGAAGGCAGCCTCTGGAGCGGACGCCTTCCTTTAACAGGATCTCCTTTCTCGTCCCCGGCATATGGACATTTCCGGCAAAGACGCCTCCGATCATGGCACAGAGCTGGATCTCGGTCTTCATAGCCTGCACCATCTCTTGAAGCTGCCGGTCAGTGGGGATCCGGCCCAGGTAGGGAACAGCCTGCCGGATCAGTGGATGCCGGAAGCGTTCGATATAGGAAGCCGGGTCCTGTATGCGTTCTTTTTCATAGGTAAGGATCACGGAAAGCTCATGGATCCCGTGGGGAATATGGAACTGGAAGCTCATATTTCCAGTGAACCCACGGTCGAGAACTCCGTGAAAGGTCTGAAGTGTTTCCATGGATCGCTCCTTTCATTGGTTCTAACCATATGAGGATAACGGAAAGAATGTAAAAAGAGAAAGAACAGAAATGTAAAAAACAGGTAATATTTAAGATGATTGTATGAATATACGAACAACAGATACAATTTACATAAAATTTAGCCAACCTGTCTTTTTTGTTTACAGGACTCCTGGTATATTAAAGCCGTGCCAGAGAGAGAAAAGGAAGGAGAATGAGAGATGTGTGAGATCACAGCACATTCCGGCTGCGATGGAACGCCGGATAATTCCATGGAATTTGTAAGATATGCCCTGGCCTCCGAGGGAAACTGCCTGGAGGCAGATATCAGGAGAAACCGGGACGGGGAGCTGATCCTGTCCCATGACGAGACCGCGGAGGAGGCGGTCAGGCTGGGCCAGGTGTTTGAGCTTTTAAAGGAAAAGCCGGAAAAAAGGATCAACTGCGATCTGAAAACGCCGGGGCTGGAGATCCCCGTATACCAGCTGGCAAAGGAGTATGGCGTGGAGGGACAGCTGATCTATTCCGGTACGGTGAGTTCCTTTTTCATGAAGGCCAGACCGGAAAAATATCCGGAGGTCCGCGTATACTGGAACATTGAAAATCTGATCCCGGAGCCGGATCTGGGAAGGAATATCTGCATGAAGCAGATGGAACAGGTGTTCCGTACGGCAGTGCGTTATTCAGCCCAGTGCATCAATATGGAATACCGTCTGTTCACAGACAGGGTGATGGAGCTTTTAAAAACCATGGGCCTGGGAGGCTCTGCCTGGACGGTCAACGATCCGGAGATCATCCGGAGCCTGATGGAAAAGGGGATCGCCAATATCACCACACGGAGCCTTAAGACGGCAGTGGCAGTGCGGAAGGAGATGGAAGGATGAAGCTCATGTCTCCCAAGGCCTTTTACTATACCGTAGGAAAAAAGAATTTTTTCCAGTACATCCTGTTTGGGATCTTTGTCCTGTTCTTCTATCTGCCGTTAATGAACCTGTGCATGCTGGCCTTTGCGGATAAGTACGAGGTCCCGGCCATCATTCCCCAGAAATTCGGCTTCCGCTGGTGGGAGTTCGTTCTGGGACAGGGAAGTCTTCTGAGTTCCATTGCCACCTCCTTTGTGCTGGCGGCCATTGTGACAGCAGTGTCCCTGCTGATCTGCATTCCTGCGGCTTACGCCCTGGCCCGGTATAATTTCAAAGGAAAGCGGGTGTTCCTGCTATCGTTTCTCTTAAGCAACGCGTATCCCAGGATGGGGCTGTACATCTCCATCGGTATCCTGTTCTACCGGCTGAACCTCATGGGGACCTTTGTGGGCGTGATCATCATCCATGTGCTGAACTCCATGATGTTTATGACATGGATCCCGTCGGGAGCCTTCCGGGGCGTGTACAGGCAGCAGGAGGAATCTGCCAGGGACGCCGGGGCCGGCCCCTTCCGGACATTTTTCCGGATCACGCTTCCGCTGGCCATGCCGGGCATTGCCGTTGCCAGTGTGTTCACCTTCCTGGGATCCCTGGAGGAGGCCCAGGGAACGCTGCTGGTGGGCTTCCCCCAGGTGAAGACCATGCCGGTGGAGCTCTACGGAGTCATCATGGAATATCCGCTGACGGCGGGACCGGTGCTGTCACTGATCCTGATCATACCCACCGTGCTGATCCTGTTCCTTATGCGGAAATACATCAATGCAGATAATCTTTCCCAGGGCTATGGGATGAAATAGGAGGAATTGAAATGGAAAGAAAAGTAAAGCTCCAGATCACTGGTATGGAGAAGAAATATAAAAACGGGGACGGCGTGGAAAATATCAACATCGATGTGTACGAGGGAGAGTTTGTGACCATGTTAGGGCCCTCCGGCTGCGGAAAATCCACGATCCTGCGGACACTGGGAGGATTTCTGGACATCGATAAGGGAGACATTCTCATCGACGGGGAATCCGTAAAGGACCTTCCGCCGGAAAAGCGTCCCACCGCCATGGTGTTCCAGAGCTACAACCTCTGGCCTCATATGACTGTATATGAAAATCTTGCCTTCGGTCTGGAGATCAAGAAGGTCCCAAAAAACGAGATCAAGAGCGAGGTAGAGCGGGGGCTTAAGCTGGTGAACATGACCGGCTATGAGAAGAAGTATCCGGGCCAGCTTTCCGGCGGACAGCAGCAGAGGATCGCCATTGCCAGAGCCCTGCTGTTAAAGCCGTCAGTCCTTCTCCTGGACGAGCCCTTTTCTGCCCTGGACGCCAAGATCCGGGCCCAGATGCGGGAGGAGCTGAAGCGGATCCAGGAGGAATTGAATATCACGGTGGTGTTTGTGACCCATGACCAGGAGGAGGCCATGGCTTTGTCCCACCGGATCGTTGTCATGAACAAGGGCTTTATCGAGCAGATCGGAACCCCCACGGAGATCTACGATCATCCGGCCACCCGGTTTGTGGCTTCCTTCATTGGAGAAATGAATTTCCTGACAAAGCAGGACGGAAGCTCTGTGGCTGTGCGTCCGGAGGACGTGACCATCACCAGAGGAGAGGTCCAGGGGCAGCTCTCCGGAGACGTGAGGACCATCATGGTCCTGGGCCATTTTGTGGAGGTCAATGTGGAGGTGGAAAACCGCCAGGTGATCAAGACCTATGTGGCCAGAAATGTGGCCGACCAGCTCCATATGAAGGACCGGGTATCCCTTTCCTTCGCGAAAACCTTCCAGTACTGCGCCTGATGGGAAGCAGACGGGAGTTTTATATAAAATCATGAACCATGAATGAGAAATCAAAAAAGAGGAGAAAGATGATGAAAAATTGTAAGATCGTAAGCTGCGGAAAGAAAACTGCTGTGATGGCCCTGGCTGTGTCTGTGGGAGCCATGCTGATGACCGGCTGCTCCACCAGCGCCAGTGCGTCGGGGAGCACTGCGTCTGCCGGAAAGCCGGTGGTGACCGTTTGGGCTGGAGGCTCTGATAATGTGCGGGTACAGTTTGAAAAGCAGATCCAGCAGTTTAACGCATCCCAGGATCAGTATACGGCAGAGCTTCAGTTTATCACCTCGGGAACCGGAGCCCAGGGGCTGTTTGAGCGTGTGGTAGCCGCGAAAAAGGCGGGCCAGACGGATACGGATTACGATGTGATCGAGCTGGGCGGCGACGAGGTGACGAAATACGTGGACGAAGGCGGAGAGGATTTCTTTGTTCCCCTGGATAAGAGCAAGATCCCCAATATAGACACTCTCCAGGTGGAATCCACTTTCCGGAACGACCTGGTGATGCCGTACAGAGGGACCACAGTGGTCCTGGCCTATAATTCGGAAACGGTGGAAAATCCGCCTGAGACAGCGGAGGAGCTTTACCAGTGGATCAAGGAACATCCGGGCCGTTTCGCCTACAATACCCCGTCCTCCGGCGGTGCAGGCGGCTCCTTTGTGACCACCAGCATTTATAATTTCATGGACGAGTCGGCGCTCACCTCCTCCGATCCGGCCAACAAGGAGCAGTGGGGCCAGGGCTTTGAGCTTTTAAAGGAGCTCCATCCCTATATGTATAAATCCTCCGGCAAGGTGGTATACCCCAATAAGAACCAGGGGACCCTGGATCTTCTGGCCAATAAGGAGGTGGACATGATCCCGGCCTGGGCCGATATGGCCATCACCCAGATGAAGCAGGGAACGCTCCCGGAATCCATTAAGATCACCCAGATCGATCCGTCCTTCACCGGAAGCCCGGTGGTGCTGGGGATCCCGTCCATCGGATCCGATCAGGACGGAGCCTATGCCTTCCTCAACTACATGCTGACTCCCGAGGCCCAGAACATTGCCCTGGATTCCATGGCAGCGATCCCGGTCATCGACTTTGGCCTTCTGGATCAGGAGCTGACAAAGACCATCGAGGATCTGAAGATCGAGGAATTCCGCATCGGAAGCCTGGGAAATCTGGGAACCGAGCTTTACGAGGAATGGGACAGCCAGATCGGAACTCTTGAATAAGCGTAAGGAGAGACAGAACATGAGACAAAAGACCCTGGGAAAGCTGTTTCCCTATCTGCTGATCCTTCCTTCCCTGATCATCCTGGCGGGAGTCGTATTCTATCCCATTGCGGCCAGCCTCCTCCGCAGCTTCCAGCTGGAGGAGGGCGGCTGGGGCCTGGATAATTACATTTACTTCTTTACCGACCCGATCCAGAGGAGGAATATCCTGTATACGCTCCAGATCGTGATCGTAACTGTGGTCCTGGCCATCGGGATCTCGTATTTCCTGGCTATTTATCTGAGGTTTTCCAACAGCTGGGCCAGCCGGATGATCGGGCGGCTGTATCTGCTGCCACGGTTTATTCCGGGTCTGGTGGCAGTCAACGGCATGATCACCGTGATCCGTGATTCCGGGCTGATCAACCGGATCTCCCGGCTTCTGGGAATGAACCTGCAGCTGGGACTTATGTACAATGGAAAGGGGATCGTGCTGATGAATCTGTGGTTTAACATTCCCTTTGCCACCATGCTGATGGCGGCTGCCCTCTCCAAAATCCCGGATTCCACCATTGAGGCGGCCAGGGACGCAGGAGCGGAGCGGTTCCGGATCCTGAGGCAGATGATTCTGCCTTTGACCTACCGGGATCTTTTCGTGGCGGCCACCTTCGTGTTCATGAGCAATATCAGCTCCTTCACAACACCGTATCTCATGGACGGGAATAATCCCCAGATGATGGGAATTTCCCTGTACACCCAGTTCAACAACGGCCACTATGAAAAGGCAGCGGCCCTGTCGGTGATCATGTTCCTGTTCTCCGTGCTGTCGGCGGCGGTCTATGTGTACACCAATATGAAAGAAAATGAATGGGAGAAAGGAAATGGCTGATTTTAGGAAGGACGGACGGCCCTGCCCCATCGCCCACAGAGGATGTATGGAGGCCGGGCCGGAAAATTCTCTCACAGCCTTTGAGGAGGCGGCGGCCCTGGGGGCCGGAGGCGTGGAAATGGACGTCCGCAGGACCAGGGACGGAAAGCTGGTGGTATTCCACGATGCAGATGTCAGGCGGCTTACCATGGGCTGGCAGGGGCCGTATAGCAGCGGCAAGGTAAAGGATATGACCTGGGAAAAGCTGAGCCAGGTGCGCCTTCCCTTTGGCGGCCATCTGCTGAAGCGGTTCCCGGAGGGCGGATACTCCAACGAGAAGCAGTATTATTATCCCTGGGCTGTGGCGCCGGAGCAGGAGGTCCTTTACCAGACGGAACGGTTTGAAAGCCGGGCGGAGAACGAGGAACAGGTCCTGTCAGCCGTGTACCGGCGGTATAAGGAGGAGTATGAACGGCGGTGCCTGGAGGACGGAAGGCTGGAGCGGATCTTAAGTCTCCGGGAGTTCTTCCAATGGCTCCGGACGCAGCCGGAGGGCTTTTTTGCTGAGGTGGAGCTGAAGGAAAGAGGGATCGCAGGGGCAGTGATCCAGATGGCGGAAAAGTGCCATGCAGCAGACCGGTGCATTATCTTCTCCGGAATGGAGGAGGTGGTCTGGGAGATCCAGGACTGGTGCCGGAGCCATAAAAAGCCAGAGGGTCTCCGGCTGGGAGCCAACATCCGCTTCTTGAAGGATGAGCAGAAGGAGATGCTGGACAGGGGGGATTTTTATGAGGTGGGACTGAATGCAGGGAGCTTTGGCAGCGAAGAGGTGGAGTATCTGCACCAGAAAGGGATCCAGGTCTTTTCCAACCTGGGAGACACGCCGGACTGGTGGGAAGCCCTGGACCATCTGGAGGTGGACGGCTTTAAGACCAACTGTCTCGGGCAGTACAGGAAATGGAGGCAGAAATGGGAGCGGAAGTAGAAAAGAAAGAAATGCGGGGGATAGAAACCATGACGGTCCAGGTGCCCTGGAAAGCCATTTTACGGTTTTCTATCCCTCTTTTTATAGGAAGCCTGTTCCAGCAGATATACAGCATGGCTGACGCAGTGATCGTGGGCCGTCTGGTGGGAGTAAAGGAGCTGGCGGGAGTGGGAGCCACGGGGGCCATGAGCTTTCTGGTCATCGGCTTTGCCACCGGGATCACCAGCGGCTTTTCCGTGGTCATCGCCCAACGGGCCGGAGCCGGGGACAAAGAGCAGATCCGTACCTCGGCTGCGGCCTGTGGCTGGCTGTGTGCGGCGGTGACGGCAGTCATGACCCTTTTAAGTACGGTCGGGGCAGATCCCCTTCTTCGGCTCATGAATACGCCGGAGGATATTTTCCAGTACGCCTCCGGCTATATCGGCATTATTTTCGGCGGTCTGGGAGCCGCCATCTACTACAATATGATCGCAGGGATCCTGAGGGCCGTGGGGGACAGCCGCACACCTCTGTATTTCCTTATTTTTTCTTCTGTCCTCAACGTGGTCCTGGATCTGGCGGCAGTCCTGGTATTTCACGGAGGCGTGGAGGGGGCGGCCGCAGCCACGGTTCTGGCCCAGCTGGCTTCCGCGGTCCTCTGCCATTGGTACGCATGGAGGAAATATCCGGACATCTGGCCGGAACGGAGGCACTGGTCTCAAAGTCTTTCCCAGGGCTGGAAGCACTTAAGGATCGGCCTTCCCATGGCACTCCAGTTTTCCGTGACAGCAGTGGGGATCATGATCCTCCAGGCCTACTTAAACGGCTTCGGCTCGGCGGTGATCGCCGGATACACGGCAGCCGGGAAGGTGGAAAACCTGGTGACCCAGCCCTTTACGACCCTGGCTGCGGCCATGGAGGTGTACTGCGGTCAGAATTATGGAGCCGGACGGCCGGACCGGATCCGCCAGGGCATCGTCTCCAGTCTGAAAATGGGAGGGGCTGCGGCTTTGGGAATGCTGGTCCTCAATGTGTGTTTCGGACGCCAGATGATCCGGCTGTTTCTGGAGCCCTATGATCCGGTAATCGTGGAGTACGGATATACATATCTGGTGATCATCGGCGTATTCTCCATGGCTCTGTGCGCTCTCCAGATCGTCCGCAGCTCTCTTCAGGGCATGGGAGAGGCTCTGGTGCCCATGGCAGGAGGCGTCCTGGAGCTGGCGGCCCGGTGGGGCGGCTGTGCGCTCCTGCTGCCCTTCGGCTACGCGGGAATCTGCTTTTCCACGCCCCTGGCCTGGCTTCTGGCGCTGACGCTCCTTTGTCTCTATTATAAAAAAATCCAGGGAGGAAAGCTGAATGTTAGACAAGAGTATTCCGTATAAGGACCTGATCATGAAGTGGGACGGGAACCGGCAGTGTCTGCTGCCGGTCTGTGTGCCTCCAGGATACCGTCTGCGTACCTGGCGGGAAGGAGACCAGAAAAACTGGGCCAGGATCCAGAAGGAGGCCGGGGAGTTTGGGGACATGACACTGGAGCAGACAGAGGCATGGTTTTTACAGGAATATGGAGACAGGAAAGAAGAACTTTCCTTCCGATGCCTGTTTGCAGAAAGCATGGACGGAGAAACGGACGGAGTCTGCATGGCATGGACAGAGGCGGGAACGGATGGGAGCCTTATTCCCTCCCTTCACTGGCTGGCAGTGCGGGATGCAAAAAAAGGCCAGGGCATTGGAACTGCCCTGGTCCGAGAGGCCCTGCGGGTATTCGCGGGCCGGGGAGAGGTCCCGGTCTTTCTGCACACCCAGCCCTGGAGCTACGAGGCTGTTGGCCTGTATTTAAAGGCTGGTTTTTTCCTGTGCAGGAGCGAGACCTTTGGAACCCATAAAAATCAGTTTCAGGAGGGGATCCGGATCCTGGAGCAGTACCTGGAGGTGGACCCCAGGCTGTGCCGGTAGGCCGGATCCCTTTTTTTCGTTTTACTGGAGATCCTTATACGTCTGCCAGGCTGGCTTCTTTGTCCCGTCAGTGCCGATGAGACCGAAGGCGTAGTGGGCTCCCAGAAGAGAAGGCTCGTCGTGCATGCGGTTTAAGAAAAAGCCTTCCACATAAGGGTTGGCCTTGGCCGCCTGGTAGGCCTCGGCGATGGACTGGGCCTGGAGCTCCAGGACCTGGCCGCCCCGCTCCGGAGAGTCGGAGGTGAAGCCCTGCTCGGAGAGGATCAGATGGCGGACCTTCCCCTCGGGAGAGAGCATATCCGGCTGCTGCATATAATCCGTGAGCACATGAAGGTTTTTCAGATTGATAATATACGTATCTGGGGTATCAAGTACGTGGATATCATCGGAAAATACAGGATCGGTGAAGGTCTCCGGATATGCGTGCCATGCGATTCCGTAGTCCGTATCCTTTAACAGGGCGTTGAGCCTGGGGAGCATGTCCATGACGCCGTACTTAAAACCCTCCAACTGGCCGCAGTTCCAGCGGAAATCAAAGGGCATATACACCCGGGCCAGGGAATTGGAGGCCTTGATGGTGTCATACCAGGTACGGAAGGAGGTGGCATAGTTGGAGCAGTAGGTGTTAATGTCCATGGAGCCTAAGTAGTTCCATACCTGACCGTCGTTGACCTCGTTGCCGATGACCCAGTTGGATACCAGGTTCCCGAAATTGCTGGTCAGGATCCCAGCGGTGTCCCGGATGGCCTGGACGCCCTGCTCATTTAAGGTATTGAAGCCATAATAGCTGACTCCGGCCACAGGTGCGGATACAGGCAGCAGCTCCGGCTTATAGGCCGCTGCGTTCCAGTCGTTTAAAACGATCATGGTAACGGTGATCCCGGCATTGTCCATGGCCCGCAGGAAGCTTCCGTAAGCGTTCATCATATTAGGCTGGAAGGCCCAGGACATGGGAAAGTTGCAGACCACCTGGGAGGCTCCCACCTCCACTACATCAGCTACCTCGCTTTCGCTGTTGATGAGCACGCCCTTTATATTAGACGGCTGACGGTAAAAATCCGCGTAGGCCGGCATCACAGAGCCCAGGCAGAGAACGGCCGCCGTCATAAAGGCGGTTAGTTTTTTCATAAGTCTCATATGGAATCCCCTTTCTTATTTATACTTACAATATACCCCGGATCCCCATTTGTGTCAACTGGGGATGAGGAAGCCGCTGTATGGAAAGCTCCAGCTCTCATTTTTTCATTAGTTTATAGATATCTGTGCCAGGAAAAACATTTTGCCGCTTCTGGAGTTGTGCTATAATAAAACCGAAATCACAGCAGATCGGGAAATAGAAGAAAGCCAGACTGGAATTCATGGAGGTTAAGGTATGATGACAGGGTTGAAGCGGGGGACGGTGAAATTAATACCTCATCAGGAAGAATGGGATCAGAATGCAAAAGAAATGATCGGGATCTTATTTGAACTTTTAAACGATGCGGCCATTGATATCCAGCATGTTGGAAGTACCGCCATTCAGAGCATACATGCAAAACCCATTATTGATATCGCAGTCGGCGTTGGAGAATTGAATGATATTTTGCCGTATATTGAATTATTAAAACAGCACGGTATTATTTACCGGGGAGAGGATGTTAAAGGGCAGATGCTGTTTGTGATGGGGGATTTTCAAAATGATACGCGAACCCACCATATCCATGTAGTTAAGTGGCGTGAAATGGAATGGAATCATTACATCAGCTTTAGGGACTATCTGAACACTTATCCGGAAAAAGCAATGATATATGACGAATGTAAGAAAAAATTAGCGGCACAGTTCCCAGATGACCGGAAAAGTTATACTGAGGGCAAGCAGGGACTGATTGAGTGTTTATTAAGGGAAGCAGATAGATGGAAATCTGGAGCCCCAGTATCATAACAGCCAGACTCTGAAGCGCTGGTTTCGGAATGAAGGATGCCCCGGGGGGGGGGAGATAAGGAATGGTTAAGGTGATAAAGGAAAAATTTGTTGTCATTGGAAAAGAGGGATCAACATCAGACGGCGACGGCTTTATCCAGAAACTGTGGTATGACGCAGACAGCCATTTTAGTGAAATCGCGCATCTGGCAAAGAGAGACGCAAAAGGAAGTATTGTGGGGATATGGGGTGCCATGTCGGATAGTTCCCGTTCATTTAAACCGTGGGAGGACGGCTTCCGTAAAGGCCTGTATCTGGCGGGAGTGGAGTGTGACGATCATGCGGAAGCACCTGATGGCTGGACGAAATGGATAGTACCTGGTTATGAATATATGGTCGCGGAAAATCATAAGGGAGCGTTTGAAAAAATCATCAGACAGATGAGCGAGGATGGGATTTCTCTGGCTGGAGCTGTTCATGATTACACTGACCCTGCAACGGGAAAGAGCTATCTGTATTTTCCCATAAGAGAAGTTTAATAGATCCAGGAAAGCTGCCTTTAGCGCAAGATGGCTTTGGATCTTTGAAGAGTTGGCGGCAGGGAATTATAAAAAGAAGGGGTAGAGTGTGGGTGAATTTATGAAATTTGAAATGTTAGCAGACAGTATAAAAGAAATAAATGTAAAAGCCGGTAATATTGCGAAATGTGCGGTGAATCAGTTGATGACGCTTAGAAACTGGGCGATTGGATATTATATTGTTGAATATGAACAAGGGGGAAGTGACAGGGCATCGTATGGCACACGGCTACTTAAAAATTTAGAAGAACAGATTTCTGAAAAAGGGATGAATTCTACATTGTTTAAGTGGTGCCGCCAGTTTTATCTTTTGTATCCCCAAATTGGTGCAGCAGTGTCACATCAATTTGGACTGCCATATTTTGAAAAAAGTGCGACAGCGTCGCACCAATTCGAGACAAAGCCTGAATTACTGCTTAATAACCTGTCCTTTTCGCATATAAGAGAGCTGCTGGTAATTGCAGATGATTTTGAGAGATTCTTTTATGAAACAGAGTGTATAAAGTGTAACTGGACTGTGAGAGAACTTCGCAGGCAGATAAAGACTAATCTGTATATAAGAGCTGGAATCAGTAAAAAGCCTGAATTGTTATTACAGGAAACGATGGGACACCCGGATAGTACCATGCTTACGATTAAAGATCCATTTACCTTTGAATTTCTTGGTCTAAATGCCAGAGACGCTGTAAGCGAATCGGATCTGGAACAGGCGCTTATGGATCATTTACAGGAATTCATGCTGGAACTTGGGCAGGGATTTTGTTTCGAGGCGAGACAAAAACGTATTATTATTGATGATAAATATTACTTTGTGGATCTTGTTTTTTATAACCGGCTACTGCATTGTAATGTGATCATTGAACTTAAAAATGATGAATTTAAGCATGAGGATTTAGGGCAGCTAAATGCCTATGTTGGTTATTATAAAAAGAATGAAATGTCAGAAGGCGATAATCCGCCAGTGGGGATTTTGCTTTGTACAGATAAGGGAGCGCAGATGGTTGAGTATGCCTTATCGGGAATGGATAACCAGCTATTTGTATCTACCTATATGCTGCACTTACCGGACAAGAAAACGTTAGAAGAATTTATGAGAAAAGAAATGAGAGAGATGGGAATATAAAAAGCACGAAAAACAAGCGGCCACGAATGACAGATCCAGCCGGCCAGTCCCCCATCCTTAAAACGGGGACTGGTCCTTCCCGCTGTCCTCCAGGTAATGGATCATGTCCTGGAATTCGTCCTTGTACCTGCGGGAGGAGGCGGTGGGATTGGAGCGGAGGACGGAGCGCAGGAATTTCCTCCGGTGTTCCCGGATGGCTGCCAGGGAGGCCTCCTTTTCCTTTAAAAGCTCCAGAAGCTGGGATTCGGATTTTCCCCGGAGCCCTTCCAGCCGGTTTCCGGTCCTGGAACGAAGCTCCTCCAGCCGCGCCTCCAGGTCCGCCCGTCTTCCAGCCAGCCGCGTCTCCAGGTCTGTCCGGGTCTCATGGAGACGGTCCTCTGCATCCATCCGTAAAAGTGCCGTCTGGACCCGGAGGATATCCAGATCCTGGCGCAGCTTCCGGGCGGCCTCCAGGGATCTGCCGAAGGCCAGAGCCTCTCTGGTGCAGACAATGGCATCAGCGGTGAAGACAACGGTCACTACGGCTACAAAAAGAATATCCCACATGACGGGCAGGGAAAGGACGGCCCGTTCAATGGGCTTGTGGATCACATGGGTCATAAAAATAGTCAGAAAGCCCCAGGCAATGGACGAGCTCAGGCAGATATAGCCATGGAGATTGAATTTCTGATTGCTGTAATCCCAGTAACGGACCTTAAAGAGCTGCTCCATGGCCCAGCCAGTGACATATTCCAGGATAGTCGCTCCGATAACGCCGGAAACCCAGGTGAGGAGCAGGCTGTCCTGGAACGGCTCCGACACCACCAGCATCATCACCGCCCCGCTGCCGTACAGGGGAAGCATGGGGATCCGTAGAAAGCCCCGGTTCACAAACCGGCGTTTTAAAATGGAGACGTAAGAGGATTCAAAGATCCAGCCAAAAAAGCAGTATAGATAAAAAAAGGTAAGCCATTGATACCAGGTATAAACGTGCATGATGTCCCTCCTTGAGATGTGTGAAAAGTAAGATAATGATACGGCAGAACAGGGACTTTTGCAAGGAAAATCGTTTCCCGGCCGCAGCGGCTTGTTTTTGCGGCTGGCAGCGGGTATAATGGAAATTAAGATCAAGAAAAAGAAGGACAGAAAACATATATATAAGGAACATTCATGAATAAATACGAAATTTTGAAAACATATTTTGGCTACGATTCCTTCCGGGGAGCGCAGGAGATCCTGATCGACCAGATCCTGTCCGGAAGGGACGTGCTGGGGATCATGCCCACGGGAGCGGGCAAGTCTCTCTGCTATCAGATCCCGGCTCTGATGCTGGATGGGATCACCCTGGTGATATCGCCCCTGATCTCCTTAATGAAGGACCAGGTGGGGAGCCTGAACCAGGCCGGGATCCATGCAGCGTACCTGAACAGTTCTCTTACTCCGGGCCAGTACCGGAAGGCCCTGTCCTATGCCAGACAGGGAAGATATCCCATCATCTATGTGGCCCCGGAACGGCTTTTAACGCCGGAGTTCCTGGATTTTGCCAGAAATGCGCGGATCTCCATGGTGGCGGTGGATGAGGCCCACTGCGTTTCCCAGTGGGGACAGGACTTCCGACCCGGCTATTTACGGATCGCGGACTTTATCCGGGAGCTTCCGGCGCGGCCTGTGGTCAGCGCCTTTACGGCCACGGCCACCAGGGAGGTGCGGGACGATATCCTGGAGCTTCTGGACCTTCGGGATCCTGCGGTCACGTCCACTGGATTTGACCGGGGAAATCTGTATTTTGCAGTGGAGACGCCCAGAGACCGGTACGGAGCGGTGAAAGGCTATATAGAAGAGCATTCTGGTGAAAGCGGCATCGTCTATTGCCTGACCAGAAAACAGGTGGACGAAGTGTGCGGCCATCTGATCCGGGACGGCTTTCCTGCCACCCGCTACCACGCGGGCCTGTCTGACGAGGAGCGGAGGAAAAACCAGGAGGATTTTATTTACGACCGCGCACCTCTCATGGTGGCCACCAACGCCTTTGGAATGGGCATCGATAAATCTAATGTCCGGTTTGTGCTCCATTACGGAATGCCAAAGAACATAGAAAGCTATTACCAGGAGGCAGGCCGGGCCGGCCGGGACGGGGAACCGGCGGAATGCATCCTGTATTACAGCGGCCAGGATGTGATCACCAACCGGCTGTTCATTGAGAACAACCGGGACAATCTGGAGCTGGACCCGGAAACGGCGGAGCTTGTCCGGGGAAGGGACCTGGACCGGTTAAAGAAAATGACCTTCTACTGCTGTACCAACGAATGTCTCCGGGATTATATCCTGCGGTATTTCGGGGAATACGGGTCCAATTACTGCGGAAACTGCGCCAACTGCCGGAAGGAGTTTGAAACGGCGGAGGTGACGGAGGCAGCCAGGATCATGATCGGCTGTGTAAAGGCCTGCGGGCAGAGATACGGGATCAACGTGATCCTGGATACGGTCCGGGGAGCGGAGACAGAAAAACTGCGCCAGTACCGGATGACGGAAAATCCCTGTTTTGGAAGTCTTTCCAGAGTGCCGGCATACCGGCTGCGCCAGATCATGAACCATCTTCTGCTGAACGGATATCTGGAGACCACAGACGGCAGCTATTCTGTGGTAAAGCTCACAGAAAGATCAGAGGACGTGCTCTGCGGCGCAGAGACCGTGACCATGAAGATGGCAAAAGAGCCGGAGCGGCGGCCTGGGAAGGCCCGGGAGGCGAAAAAGAAAAAGCCAGTCCTGGCCTCCGGCCTGCGGGAGGGGGACGAGCCCATGTTTGAAAAGCTCCGTTCCCTGCGGGCGGCCATTGCCAGAGAAGAAAAGGTACCTCCGTACATTGTCTTTTCTGACAAGACTCTGGTCCACATGTGTATTGTCCGTCCATCGGATAAGGCGGAAATGCTGACAGTCACTGGCGTAGGTGAGTTTAAGTACCAGAAGTACGGAGAGAGGTTCCTGGAGTGTGTAAGGGAGGCGGGAAAATGGAACTCTACCAGTTAAAATACTTTCTGTATGCGGCAAAATATGAAAATATCTCCAAGGCGGCCCAGGCACTCCGGGTCTCCCAGCCCTCCATCAGCCGGGCGGTGGCGTCCCTGGAAAAGGAGCTGCAGGTGGAGCTGTTCGAGCGCCAGGGGAAGCGGATCCTCCTGACCCGGGCAGGACTGACCTTCCGGGAGCAGATCTCCCCCATTTTGTGGAAGCTGGAGGGGCTGGGAGACGAGATGAAAAAGGTGCAGAAGGGCGGGGATACGATACGTCTTAATGCTATGTCGGTGGTGCCGCTCCTTTCCGGTATCATAAAAAAGTTCCGGGAGGAGGAGCCGGATGCGGCCTTTGTGGTGATAGACCAGAAGGAGAGCACAGACTGGCATCTGTGTATTTTAAGCGTTGGTCCCGGCATGTCCTACCAGGATGGCCATGAACTTTTGTCAGAGGAGGTCTTTCTTGGAGCATCGTCTGGAACCTGGCTGGGTGAAAAGGATGAGATTTCTTTGAGGGATGTGAATAATGAGAATTTTATCCTGTTGCCCCGGGGGAGAGTTTTAAGGAACCTGGCGGACACACGGTTTCGGGAGCATCATTTTATTCCACAGTTTTCCATGGAGTGCAATAATACCCATCTGGTGAGGAGTCTGGTCAGTGATCAGGTGGGAATCACCCTGTGGCCGGAATATTCCTGGGGAAAACGGCCGGATGTACATATGGTGAGGATTACCGAACCAGGCTTTAACCGTTCCGTATTTCTTCTGCGGCAGAAAAGTGGAGAAATACCGCCGGTGGCAGAGCGGTTTGCCCAGTTTGTAGAGGACTATATGAGAACACTGGAGCATGAAAAATAATGCACATTAGGAAGCGGCCCTGGAAACAGGGCTGTTTTTATTTTATTTCTTTTTCCTTATTCATTTTACACATATAGAGCATGCGAATTGTATATTGGACAATAATAAGTGGAATATGTATAATATGCTTAAATAATTGATGGTAAAACGATAAAAATTGTGAAAATTAACACAATAATGGAGGTGAGAGGAATTGAAACGGATCAAGGAGACCAACCGCCTGCTGGCGGAAAATCTAGTGAGATCCATTATGAAGGATTATGAGGCCTGCGGGATCGCAGCAGCCATAATCGACAAAAATGGTGTGACCCAGTACGAGAAATTCTGGGGAGTGAGAGATCTGGAATCCCAGAAAGAGCTGGATGGGGAAACGATCTTTGGACTGGCTTCAGTGACCAAATCCTTCACTGCTTTAGCTATTATGCAGATGGAGGAGCGGGGGATCCTTAAGCTGGACGACCCGGTAAGCCGGTATGTTCCGGAATTTACCAATAAAAACCAGAAAACCGTGACGATCCGACATCTTTTAACCCACAGCGGCGGCTTTTTCCCTCTTCCCAGGATCCTGGTGGATCAGGTGGCTGCGGAGATGGGGCTGGATGAGAAGGAGGTGGGAGATCTGGCCTACAATGACGCTCTGGCGGATGAAGGGGTCCGCCGGGTGGCAGAACGGCTGGATGCCCAGACAGAAGAAAGCGGCCTGAACGGAGAGCCGGGCGAATACTTGAGCTACTGCAATGACGGTTATGGCCTGCTTTCGGATATCATCCGCAGGCACGGCGGTGAACCCTCTTATGCGGAATATCTTTTAAAGAATATCATTGAGCCTCTGGGTATGAAGCGGAGTTTCTGTGATTTTGTCCGGCCCAGTCTGGATGTCAATGCCGCCACTCTATATAAAAAGGTAAACGGCGTTATGACAGCCTCCAGGGATTACCATGATCATGCCTTTGTACTAAACGGAGGCGGAGCCATGAAATCCACTCTGAACGATCTGAAAAAATATCTGGCAATGTATCTGAACGAAGGGAAAACGCCGGAGGGGATCCGGATCCTGGGCAGTACAGGGATCCGTGAGATGTGCAGGCCCCGCCAGGATTATGGAGCGTTTGGATATTACGGCTACGGTCTTTCCATGAAACGTCTGGACGATCTGAAGGTGGTGGAACATGGAGGGAGCCTTCCGGGAGTATCCTCCAATATCGCCTGGTCCAATGAGGCGGAGGCGGCAGTCATCGTTCTCTGCAATACCTCAGGAGTACCGGTACGGCTGATCTCCGACGCCCTGATGCGGATGTACAATGGGAGGAATCCGGTGGACCGCCGGGACGTATGGCAGGAAACATCCTGGGATGAGGAGACGATCCTGGAAGCCCAGGGAATGTATATTTCCGGAGAAGGGACAAAGGCGGAGCTTTACAGGAAGAAGGACGGGAGTTTGGGGGCAAGAGAGAATGGAAAAGAGATCCCCATTATCCCGGTAGGTCCCAAAACCGCCATCGTCCGGAATCAATATTCGGACCTTTTTATCCGCCTGATCCAGAACGAGAGCCGGGGCATCTACGCCATTGCTTATGGCAGCAGGCTGATCCCCAAAAGCCGGCAGGAGAAACGGGAAGAAGGAGAATAACGGAATGGGAAAGCAATACCAGATCCAGTGCTGTATTAGAAATCTAGTCTATGCTGCAGTCGCGGCAGCAGTTGTTTTTGTTATACGCAGGCAGTGGAATCTCATCGGGATCTCCGATGCCTGCGCTCTCTCTGGAATCGTGTTCCTGATCGTGGGTTTGTTCCGCCGGGCAAGATATATGAGGTTTTACGATCTTTGCATTTATGGAGCCATGCGGTTTAAAAGCTTAAGGACCAATCCGGGAGTTTCAGATAAGACATT
Organism: Alitiscatomonas aceti; assembly: GCF_025567195.1. Lineage (NCBI taxonomy): Bacteria > Bacillati > Bacillota > Clostridia > Lachnospirales > Lachnospiraceae > Alitiscatomonas > Alitiscatomonas aceti. The sequence goes on from NZ_JAOQJF010000024.1 coordinate 25,953, forward strand.
CGGAAGCTATGGCGAATTTGTAGAAAAAAGACGGTATGAAAGAAACTATACAGAATCTTTTATTGCGGCGGCCAGCATGTTTATCTGCTCGCTCGCAATATTGGGCATATAATCAAGGAGGAAGAAAGCGATGAAAAAGACGAAAAAAATGCTGGCAGCCATGCTGGCAGTGAGCACTCTGGCGGCGGCGCTCTCGGGCTGTTCCGGTGGGAACAAGACCGACGGAAGCCTGGAGTTTACGGAAGCGGCATCGGCAGATGGCAATAATGGGACGACAGAGGCAGGGGCGTCTGAATCCAGCGAGGCGAAGACAGATCCCAATGGTGAAAAGCCTTCACCAGAAGGCTATGGGATCCTGCGGGAGGCGTCCACTGCGAAGATCGGTTCTTTGAACCCACTGACGTATACCCAGTCCTATGCGTCTACCCAGATCAAGCGCTCCTCTATGACTTTATACGGATATTTCCCCAGTGCGGATTACACTGCATGTGAAATTGCGGGAGAGCTGGCAGCGGAGGAGCCGATCCAGATGGATGAGGAAGGAAAGGTATGGCAGATTAAGGTCCGGGAAGGCTGCGTGTGGGAAAACGGAGATACCCTGGATGCCAACGATGTGTATTATACCTGGAAGATGATCCTGGATCCGAAGCTTGCGAACCTGAGGGCAAGTAACTTTGCCAATGACTCCATTGAGATCGTAAAGGCGATGGACTATTTCCAGGGCAATGCCTCCTGGGATGAGGTGGGTCTGAAGCTGATCGACGATCATACGCTGGAAATACATACCGTCAGCATGCACAATCCAACCGAGGTCATGATCCATCTGGCACATCCGGCTAACTGTATGATCAATGAAGAATATTATGAAAAAGGGATGAACGCAGATAGAACGGAGACCATGTACGGGACATCCCAGGAACATTATATTTCCTGCGGACCGTTCCTGGTGGAAAACTGGGTCAACGACGCAGAGATCACCTTTAAGAAGAACCCCAATTATCCATTTGCAGACCGCATCTGGCTGGCAGGGATCAATATTAAGGTTGTCGAGGACAGCAGTACACAGATGCAGCTGTTCGAAAACGGCGAGATCGATTACGTTCAGCTGTCCACATCCAATTACTTAAAGTATGAAGAGGATCCGCGGGTTCTTATGGCTCCGTATAACTCCGTGCGCCACGTGGTGATCAATACCATCAACCCGGAGAAACCGATCTTAGCCAATGAAAAGTTCAGACAGGCCCTTTATTACGGAGTAGACAGAGAAAATCTTGCGAGCCTGACTAAACAGGATCCGGCAGAGTATATTGTTCCCACCACCCATATGATGGATCTGAACAAAAATATCACCTTCCGTGATACCGAAGAAGGAAAAGCAAACAGAAAAGAAAACTACGGATATGATCCTGAAAAGGCAAAACAGCTGTTTGACGAGGCAATGTCCGAGGAAGGCCTGGACAAGCTGACGCTGACCATGCATTACTCTGACACAGAGTTAATGGCCCAGATGTCAGAATTCCTCCAGCAGAGCTGGCCGAAGCTGTTTGGCGCAGACCGGTTTGAACTGAAGCTCCAGGCGATGCCGGCCAATCAGCTGAGCCAGGTGAAGAGGGGATGGCAGACCAACCCGGCCTCTTACGAGTTAAGCTGGGGCGGCTGGGTAGGCAATGATCTGGCACCGTGGAACGCGTTTAAGTATTGGACGTCCTTCTACTCCAACAAAAACGAGCCGTTTATCAATGAAGAGTTTGATAAAGTATTCAACGCAGCGAACTTCGCAGATGATCGTTTTGACGAAGGTGTTCGTCTGAAAGAGGTTGCGGAAATGGAACGCTTACTGATCGAGCCGGCCAATGTTATTCCGGTAACACAGGACATTTATAAGTATTTAAAGGCTGATCGCTTACAGCTTTCCACAAACGGTTATGTAAACCGGATCGGCTTTGCCTGGGACTATTCCAAGATCATTGAATGATCCAGGATGGATCAATGATAGAAAAAGACAGAAGTAGAGTGACGAGACCACAGACAGGCTGCTTCATAAAAGGAGCAGCTTGTCATTCTTCTGAGGATTTTTGCGCTTAAGCTGTGCGAGAAGCCGGATATTGAAAAAATATAGCATCTGAAAAAGAAGAAATTAAATAGATGAAAGGAGTGAGGATCGGCAGTGTTTTGATATATTATTGACCGAGTGATCGCGTTATTTATCACATTGTTTATTATTGTATCCATTGCCTTTTGTGTTGTCCGCCTGATGCCGGGAAGCGTGTACGATCAGGATGGAGATCTGTCACAGACCGTTATTGATACTTTGAATGAAAAATATCATTTTGATGAGCCCATAATCAAGCAGTACGGCTATTTCCTGAAGAATGTATTCCTCCATGGAGACTGGGGCACATCCATGAAAATGCGTCCCAATGTACCAGTATTTGAGGTCATGAAGGACCGGATCCCGGTAACCTTGCAGATCAATCTGATATCGCTGTTTGCAGCCATACCGATCGGACTTGCAGCCGGAATCGTGGCGGCAATAAAGAAAAATACGATCATCGACCACTTTGTATCATTTATGGTGGTTATCTTCATTTCAGTGCCTTCATTCGTATTTGCCACATGCCTCCAGTATTTTGTGGGATATAAGGCAGGAGCTTTTCCGATCATATACGATGCGTCAGCCACTGGAATGGCAGCACTCCATTCCATGTTCCTTCCTATTTTAGCGCTGATGTTCAGCCCCATCGCCCGTGTTGCCCGTTATTTAAGAGCGGAGCTGGCAGAAACCATGAACTCTGAGTTTATGCTTCTTGCCAAAACAAAGGGCTTAACGTATGCACAGAGCACAATCCGCCATGGCCTCAGAAACTCCATGGTGCCGCTGGCCAATATTATCATTCCGATGTTTGCCAATGTTTTAGGCGGCTCACTGGTCGTAGAAAATATTTTCTCTGTTCCTGGAATGGGAGGTATGATGGTAGACTCCATCAACGCCAGCGACCACATGCTGACCGTGGCGATTCTGGTGTTCTACTCCATGATCTCGCTGATCACAGTTCTTATCGTAGATATTTCCTACGGCATCATTGACCCGAGAGTCAGAATGGGAGGGAAGAAGTAATGGTATTGTATGAAGATAACAAAGCAAAGTATGACGCAGTATCCAAAGACTTGTTCCGTCTGGTACAGAGAGATGAGAAGATCCATGATGTGGAATTTAAGACAAAGCCCATTGGATTCTTCATGGACGTATGGCTGCGGTTTGTAAAAAATAAGGCGTCTGTGATCGCGGCGGTCATCATTCTGATCATTTCGTTTTTTGCCGTGTTCGGTCCGGGCATGAATGAGTACACCTACGATGAGCAGCACACAGAGCTGACCAACATGCCTCCCAAGGTGCCCTTTATCGCAAAAATGAACCTGGGCTTCTTTGACGGCGGCTATACCATGGAAAACCGGAAATACGACAACTTAAACGATCCGGAAAAGTATCCGGAGGGCTGTATCCTGGAGGTCATCAACCCCAGACTGGTCAACGGGGAGCGGATCGTGGACGTGGTCGTGGACTATTATAAGTATAAAGGGCTCAGCGACGAGCAGTGCTTCTGGTTCGGAAGCGACTACCTGGGCCGCGATATCTGGACCCGTATGTGGAGAGGCGCCCGGGTATCCCTGATCATCGCAGTGGTGTCGGTATGCTGCAACGTGTTCATCGGCGTGGTTTACGGCTCCATTTCCGGCTATTACGGCGGAAAGGTGGACATGGTGATGATGCGTATCACAGAGATCATCAACGCCTTCCCCAGGATCGTTGTGGTGACCCTGTTCATCATGGTGTTTGGAACGGGAATGTTCTCCATCATCATGTCCTTAGTCATCAAGGACTGGGTGAGCACGGCCCGTATGGTCCGCTCCCAGTTCTACCGGTTCAAGGGGCGTGAGTACGTACTGGCGGCCAGGACCCTGGGCGTTAAGGATATGGCGCTGATCTTCCGTCATATTCTTCCCAACTCCATCGGCCCCATCATCACCAGCTCCATGATCGCCATTCCAACTGCCATCTTCTCCGAGTCCTTCCTGGCGTACATCGGACTGGGCCTCCAGGCTCCGGAGCCGTCCATCGGCGTTATGTTATCCAGAGGGCAGAAGGTGCTTTTACAGTATCCCAGCCAGGTGGTTTTCCCGGCGATCATCATTTCTCTTCTGATGATCTCCTTCAACCTGTTCGGAAACGGCCTGCGGGATGCCTTTGACCCCACATTAAGAGGAGCAGAATAGGAGGAAGAAGATGAAAGATCCAATCTTAGAGGTAAATAATTTGAGAGTCTCCTTCCGTACCTATAACGGAAAGGTCCAGGCCGTCCGCGGCATTGACTTTAAGCTGTTTGAGGGCGAGACTCTGGCCATCGTAGGCGAGTCGGGTTCCGGAAAATCCGTGACCACCAAGGCGATCTTAGGGATCCTTCCCAAAAACTCCATCATTGAGGAGGGGGAGATCCTTTATAAGGGAGACGATCTGACAAAATATAAGGAAAAAGACTTTTATAAGATCCGCGGAAAGGAGATCTCCCTGATCTTCCAGGATCCGCTTTCTGCGCTGAATCCTATCATGAAGATCGGAAAGCAGATCACCGAGGCCCTGGTCTTAAGAGAGCACATGACAAAGGAGCAGGCTAAAAAGCGCGCCATCGAGCTGATGGAAATGGTGGGGATCCCCAGGCCGGAGGAGCGGTTTGAGCAGTATCCCTTCCAGTTCTCCGGCGGTATGCGCCAGCGTATCGTCATCGCCATTGCCCTGGCCAGCAATGCCAGGATCATGATCTGTGACGAGCCCACCACGGCTCTGGACGTGACCATCCAGGCGAAGATCCTGGACGAGATCAAGGAGATCAAAAGAAAACAGAAGCTCTCCGTGATCTTCATTACCCATGATCTGGGCGTTGTAGCCAATATGGCGGACCGGATCTGCGTGATGTATGCCGGAAAGATCGTAGAGGTGGGAACAGCCAGGGAGATCTTTTACAGCCCGGCCCACCCCTACACCTGGGCCCTGCTTTCTTCTATGCCGGATCTGGAGACAAAGGAGCGGCTGTTCTCCATTCCGGGAACGCCGCCCAACATGATCTTCCCGCCCAAGGGCGACGCCTTTGCCGAGCGGAACCAGTATGCTATGCAGGTGGATTTTGAGGAGGAGCCGCCGTTCTTCAAGCTGAGCGACACCCATTACGCCGCCACCTGGCTTCTGCATCCCAATGCACCCAAGGTGGAAATGCCGGAAGCGCTTCAGCACCGGATCGCACGTATGAACAGGAAGGAGGGCGTATAGGATGGAACAGAACGCACAGAAGGAACGGGAGAAGATCCTGGAGATCAAAAATCTCTGTATGGAATTCCCCGCCGGAAAGAAAAAGACCGTAAAGGCCTTAAACAATGTGACCTTCGATATTTATAAGGGCGAAAACTTCGGCCTGGTGGGCGAGAGCGGCTGCGGAAAGACCACCCTGGGCCGTACTCTGATCCGCCTTTACAATCCCACCTCCGGTGAGATCCTGTTCAATGGGAAAAATATTTCCGGAAAGCTTTCAAAGGCAGACCGGGACTATGTCACAAGAAACCTGTCCATGATCTTCCAGGATCCGGTCTCCTCCCTGAATCCCCGTATGACGGTGGAGGAGATCATTGCCGAGGGCCTAAAGACCAGAGGAGAAAAGGATAAGGAGCTGATCCGGAAAAGTGTTTCTTCTATATTAAATAAGGTGGGACTGCTTCCTGAGCACGGCTCCCGTTACCCCCATGAGTTCTCCGGCGGCCAGAGGCAGAGGATCGGCATTGCCCGTTCCCTGGTGGTAAAGCCGTCGGTGATCATCGCCGATGAGCCGGTTTCAGCTTTGGACGTGTCCATCCAGGCCCAGGTCATCAACCTGTTAATGGACATAAAAAAAGAAATGGACTTGACAATTCTGTTCATTGCCCATAATCTTGCAGTAGTAAAGTATTTCTCTGACCGGATTGGGGTGATGCATTTTGGGACCATGGTGGAGCTGGCGGACGCGGATGAGCTGTATGCCCATCCGGTGCATCCCTACACCAAATCCCTGCTGTCAGCCATCCCCCAGCCGGATCCCGACCGGGAGAAGGACAAGCAGAGGCTTTACTATGATCCTTCCATGCATGATTACTCAAAGGAACAGCCCAGTTTCCAGGAGATCCGGCCGGGTCACTTTGTGTATGCTTCTGATTCCGAGATGGAACAGTACAGGAAGGAATTATAAGAGACAGGAGCAGAAAGAAAATGGGAAAAAATGTATTGAAGACCATTGCCACCGGCGACATGTTCATCACCCGCCGGATCGCAAAAGACGGTTACGAGGGGTTCGAGGAGGTCCGGGACTGCATCATGGAGCATGATGTGAAATTTTCCAACCTGGAAATGACCTTCCATGACCAGGAAGGATATCCGGCGGCAGAAAGCGGAGGCACCTGGGCCATGATGGAGCCGGGCGCTTTGGACGATATCCAGAGATTCGGCTTCAACCTCTACAACACGGCCAACAACCATTCCGGTGATTACGGCCAGGAGGGCGTCATGGCCACCATCCGCCATCTGAACGAGAGGGATATGGTGTTTTCAGGCACGGGAAAAAATCTGGGAGATGCCTCCAAGGCCTGCTATCTGGAGACCAGAAAGGGAAGGGTGGCGCTGATCAGCGTATCCTCCACCTTCAGCGCGGCTTCCAGGGCCGGCGGCCAGTCCCATCAGATGATCGGACGTCCGGGACTGAATCCCTTACGTTCCTCCACCAGATACCATGTGGATCCGGCCCATTATGAGATGGCCCAGGAGCTGGTGAAGGTAACGAAGGTCAATGCAGAAATGGAATTTGAGATCCGCAACGGATATTTTAACCCGCTGGAGCCGGGGGTCCTTCCCTTTGGAAACGCCGGAATGTTCATTCTGGACGAGAAGAACTGGATCGAGAGCATTCCCAACCAGGAGGACATGAAGCGGATCACCGATGAGATCGCAGAAGCCAGAAAACAGGCGGACGTGGTATTTGTCAGCTTCCACGGCCATGAGACCGACGGCGAGGACACCACCGTTCCGGCCATGTTCCTGGAGACCTTCTCCAGGGCCTGCATCGACGCCGGGGCCCATGCGGTGATCGGCCACGGCCCCCACGAGCTGCGCGGCATTGAGATCTACAAGGGCGGTCTGATCCTGTACAGCCTGGGAAATTTCCTGTTTGAGACGGAGACTGTGAGCCTCCAGCCCTATGACGCCTACATCAACCGGAAGATGCCACTGGATACAAAGGTGGGAAGCTACATGGATAACCGCAGCAAAAACGGGACCGTGGGCTACGGCGTTCTGGAGAACATCTGGAGAGCTGTCATGGCTGCCTGGGATATGGAGGACGGAAAGATCACCCAGGTCCAGCTGTATCCCATCACCCTGGGGCTCCACGATAAGCGTCCCCACAAAGGACTTCCCAGAATGTCCGGAAGCGAGGAGACCTTAAGATATCTCCAGCAGCTCAGTGAGCCCTACGGGACAAAGATCCGCATCGAGAACGGCGTCGGTTATATCGACCTGTAAGGACGGCGCTGGCTGAAAACGGAAAAATTTATGTACATAAGAGGGACTGCTGCAAAAGAGAAGCTTAGAAGCGACTCTTTTGCGGCAGTTCCTTTTTGCATGGAAAAATACCTCCGCAGTTCCGCAGGCTGATGCATATAACGGAATATTATGCATTTACAACTAATAAATATACAAAAAACTCTTGCAATCCGATTCCATGTAGGATATAATCATGTTAATTTACATGTAGAGAAAACCAAGGTCATTGGCGGCGGAGGAAGACGTATGCCGCCGGCATCCAATGAAACATGCTATGAATAATTATGGAGGGAAAGAAGATGGCAGAGAAAAAATATAACAAGATCGTACTTGCATATTCCGGCGGACTGGATACTTCCGTGCTGATCCCGTGGCTGAAGGAAACATATGGATGTGAGGTCATTGCTGTTTCCGGGGATGTGGGACAGGGAACGGAGCTGGACGGCCTGGAGGAAAAGGCCTTAAAAACAGGCGCTTCCAAGCTGTATATCGAGGATCTGAAGAAGGAATTCGTGGAGGAGTATATCATTCCCACAGTAAAGGCCGGAGCCTCCTATGAGAATTACCTGCTGGGGACCTCCTTTGCCCGTCCGCTGATCGCCAAGCGCATTGTTGAGATTGCAAAGAAGGAGGGAGCCGACGCCATCTGTCATGGCTGTACAGGAAAGGGAAACGATTAGGTACGATTTGAGCTGGCCATCAAGGCATTTGCCCCTCAGATGGATGTGATCGCTCCCTGGCGTTTCTGGGAGCTGAACTCCAGAGAGAAAGAGATCGCCTATGCAGAGGCCCACAATATCCCGCTGAAGATCACGAAAGAGACCAATTATTCTAAGGATAAGAATTTGTGGCATCTGTCCCACGAGGGCCTGGATCTGGAGGATCCGGCCAACGAAGCGCCTGTGAATAAGCCTGGTTTTCTGGAGCTGGGCGTATCTCCGGAGCAGGCGCCGGATCAGCCCGCATATGTGACCATCCATTTTGAAAAGGGAGTTCCCACCAGCGTAAATGGTGAGGACATGGACTGTGAGACTGTCATCCAGACCCTCAACAAGCTCGGTGGGGAAAACGGCTGCGGACTGCTGGACGTGGTGGAAAACCGCCTTGTGGGAATGAAGAGCCGCGGAGTTTATGAGACTCCGGGGGGGACCATCCTTTATAAGGCCCATGAAAAGCTGGAGGAGATCACTCTGGATAAGGAGACCCAGCACTATAAACAGCAGCTGGCGCTGAAGTTCGCGGAGCTTGTATACAATGGACAGTGGTATACGCCTCTGCGGAAGGCCATGAGCGCTTTTGTGGATTCCACCCAGGAGACGGTCACCGGAGACGTGAAGCTGAAGCTCTATAAAGGAAATATCATCCCGGCGTCTGTGACATCCCCGTACAGCCTCTATTCTTCGGAAATGGCAACCTTTGACGAGGACGACTGCTACGACCAGGGCGATTCCGCCGGATTTATCAGTCTTTTTGGACTTCCCATCAAGGTGCGCGCCATGAACGATGAGGTGCTGGCAGAGAAAACGGGAACGCATTTCCCATCGGTAGAATAAAGGAGAACCTATGGCAAAGTTATGGGCAGCACGGTTTGGAAAAGAAACAGACAGCACTGTCAATGATTTCAATTCGTCTATTTCATTTGACAGCCGTTTATATAAGGAAGATATCACCGGGTCCATGGCCCATGCGGCCATGCTGGGGAAACAGGGGATCATTGAAAACGGAGAGACTGAAAAGATCATAGAAGGTCTGAAGGGGATCCTTTCGGATCTTGAGAGCGGGACACTCCAGTTTTCGGAGGAATACGAGGATGTCCATATGAATATCGAGCAGATCCTCACGGAGCGGATCGGGGACGCGGGGAAACGGCTTCATACGGCCAGGTCAAGGAATGACCAGGTGGCTCTGGATCTGCGGCTTTATGTGAAAAAAGAGATCCTGGCCATCAAGGCTCTGGTCCTGGAGTTTATGGAGGCTCTGTGTGCAAGTGCGGAAGAAAACCTGGAGACGGTCATGCCTGGCTACACCCATTTACAGAGAGCCCAGCCGGTGACCTTCGGCCATTATATGATGGCCTATGCCAATATGATGAAGCGGGACGTGGTCCGTCTGGAAAACTGCCTGGAGGGGATGGACGATATGCCCCTGGGATCCGGCGCACTGGCATCCACGACCTATCCCATTGACCGGGATTTTGTGAGGCAGCAGCTGGGCTTTTCCCGGGTGACGGACAATTCCCTGGACGGAGTCTCGGACCGGGATTACTGCATTGAGCTGACCAGTGCGCTGTCGATCTTAATGATGCATATTTCCCGGCTGTCGGAGGAGATCATTGCCTGGTGCTCCTGGGAATTTAAGTTTGTGGAGCTGGACGATGCCTTTTCCACCGGCTCCTCCATCATGCCCCAGAAGAAAAATCCCGATGTCTGTGAGCTGATCCGTGGTAAGACTGGGCGGGTATACGGAGATCTGATGACGCTTTTGGCCATGCTAAAGGGGATCCCTCTTGCCTATAATAAGGATCTGCAGGAGGATAAGGAAGCTGTTTTCGATGCCATTGATACGGCAAAGCAGTGTCTGAAGGTACTGACGCCCATGTTTTCCACCATGGAGATCCTGAAGGATAATATGAAAAAAGCGGCATTAAAGGGCTTTATCAACGCCACCGACTGTGCAGATTATCTCACGAAAAAGGGGATGCCCTTCCGGGACGCATACAGGACCGTTGGCCAGCTGGTGGCCCAGTGCGTAAAGGAAGACAAGTCCCTGGCAGATCTGACCCTGGAAGAGTATAAAGAGTATTCGGAGCATTTTGATGCGGATATTTATAGGGCCATCGACCTGGGAACATGTGTGGCCGGAAGATGTGTCACCGGAGGCCCGGCTCCCAGTGAGGTGGAGCGGCAGATCGGCGTGATCCGCCGGTTCCTGGAGCAAAGAAAATAATAAGAAATAAAACAAAGATCCCGCCCTGTCTGGCACACAGGGCGGGAAATGTTTTTTTGGGGACCTGTCCGATGCAGCTCTGGAAGACAGGAATGAAAATTTCTATACGATGTATGAGATGTAAAGGAAAAAGCTATACCATATGCAAACACTTGATTTCTATTAGCTGTCTGATATAATGAAAAACATTGAGAATATTCGGGAGGAAGAAAAAGTGAAAACGAAGAAGGTACTGGCAGGATTTACTGCGGCTGCGATCGCAGCCAGTATGATAACTGGCTGTGGGGCTGGTGCGAAAACAGAGACAGCGGTAAGCACAGAAGCAGAGACAACGGCGGCCGAAGAGAAGGAGACAACGGCGGCCGAAGAGAAGGAGACAACGGCGGCAGAGACGGTACAGGATACGGAAAAGAGGAAAGAGCGGATCCTTACGGTCAGCGGAAACGGGGATTTTGGTTTCCCATCCGTTTATACGATCTCCCCCAAGGGCCAGGGTTATATGACGCTCAGTTATATTTTTGACACGCTGATGTGGAAGGATGAGTCCGGTCTGATCCCCTATCTGGCAGAGGACTATTCTGTGTCTGAGGATGGACTGACCTATACATTCCAGCTGAGAAAGGGCGTATCCTTTACAGACGGCACTCCTTTTACGGCAGAGGATGTAAAGTTTACCTTTGATTATATGAAGGAACATCCCTATAAATGGGTATCCGTGTCCATGGTGGAGGAAGCGTCCGTTGTGGACGAGCATACGGTGGAAATTAAGCTGAATAAGACGTATAATCCGTTTTTGAGTGATGTGGCAGGAAGCCTTCCGATCCTTCCCAAGCATATATGGGAGAATGTGACGGAGCCGGAGACGTTCACAGAGCCGGAGGCGGCAATTTCCACAGGCCCGTTCATCCTGGAAAATTATGATGCGGCAGCAGGAACGTATACGTTTAAGGCAAATGAAGATTACTTCTATGGGGATGTCCAGATCGACAAGCTGGTGATCGCCAATGTTTCCGGAGGCGATTCCAAGGAAGCACTGTTAAGCGGGGAGATTGCTGCGGCTCCCAATATCAGCTATAAGGCGGCAATGTCCTTAAAGGATTCTCCGGAATACACAGTATTAGAGGGCCCGGGCCTTTCCGTAACAAGACTTTATTTTAATTTTGACGAAGAGGCAATGGCTGTAAAGGAGATCCGTCAGGCCATGTATCATGCAGTCAATCTGGATGAGATCGTAGAGAAGGCTTACGGCGGAGCCGGCTATCCGGGATCTGCCGGCCATGTACAGCCCGGAACGCCCTGGTACAACCCGGACGTCCGTCAGTATGCGTATGATGTGGAGACGGCGAAGAAAATGCTTTCCGAGGCAGGGGCAGCAGACAGCAACGGGGACGGGATCCTGGAATACAACGGAGAAGAGATGTCCTATACGCTGACCTTCACGGAGAATGATGAAAAGCTGGCGGAGCTTTTAGTATCTTATATGAAAGCCGTGGGGATCGAGCTGGTTCCGCAGAGCGCCGATGATGCAACGGTAAAGGCAGCCATCAGCGAAGGAAACTTTGAGCTTGCCTTTAATACCAACGGCTCCTTCGGCGGCGATCCGGTGTTCCTGTCCCGTTTTGCAACAGTCGGCGCAGACGGAACTCCTTCCGTAACCGGACAGGGCGGAACGACCTGGGAAAGCGAGGAATATAACAGGATCTATAATGAATCCGCAGTGGAGCAGGATGATGTAAAACGTCACCAACAGGTGAAGGAACTTCAGGAGATCATCGCAGAAGAGCTTCCCTGTCTGACCTTATACTACAAGAAGGCGGTCGCCGCTTATAACAATACGATTTTTGACGGCTTTTATTATACGCCGGATGGAATTTCCATCGCAGTTCCGTTTATTATGAATAAGCTTGTCTTTGTTTCCGGCCAGTGGAAGGCACAGTAGCGGAGCAGTACAGACGAAAGAGGACTTTTATGAAACGTGGGGGGAAAATGGTTCGGACATACGGACTTTATCTGGTGCTGATCCTGTGCATCAGTTTTTTCCTTCCGCGTTTTTTGCCGGGAAGCCCCCTGTCTGTGCTGGATGAGGCGACGGCTTCCCAGAATATGGAGGCCTTTCCGGATACATTCCGGGAGTATTATGCTCCGGAAAAACCGGAAGCGGTACAGTTCCTTCTTTATTTAAAGCATCTTCTTTGCGGGGATCTGGGTTATTCCCTGACCGGAAAACGGAAGGTTGCGGACATGATCGGGGAAAGTCTTGGATACAGCCTCCTTTTGGCGGGACTTGCGATGACAGTCAGCACATGCATCGGCGTCTGGTATGGGATGCGGGCAGGGCTTAAGGAAGGGAGCAGTCCGGTACGTCTTTTTCCCCTGATCCTGCTGCAGGCAGTACCTGTCTTTCTTCTTGCGGAGAGCCTGCGGCTTTTGTTCTCCTACCGGCTTTCCTGGTTTCCGCCAAGGGGAGCGTACAGCGTTGGGATGTACCCGTCTTCTGAGGGCTTTCTTCTGGATGTGCTTTATCATATGGTGCTTCCGCTGACGGTCATGATCCTTTCAGAGATCCCCGGTATTGCTGTCTTTACCTATAACAGTACGGTGCGGATCAAAAAGCAGCAGTTTGTACGGATGGCCGTTTACTTAAATCTTACGCAGAATATAATTGAAAAAAAATATATTTTCCGGAATATTCTTCCGGAGATCCTCGGAAAACTCAGCATCCAGAGTATTTCCTGTGTGGCGGGAACGATGTTTGTGGAGGCGGTTTTTGCATATCCGGGGATCGGAATGCTTCTCCGCACTGCGACGGCCAACCGGGATTACCCGTTGATGCAGGGGATCCTGCTGACTGTCTGTACGCTGGCGCTGGTGATCAACGCCATTTTTGAATTCCTGATCCAGCAGATCTCCAGGAGGTAGGTGAATATGAAAAAAATATGGTCCAGGCTTTCTGCTGTCCAGCGGATCTGTGCAGGGATCTGCATTTTTTATTTTCTTGCAGCAGCTTTCGGCCCCATATTTTCTCCTTTTCCTCCGGATGATTTTTCGTCCCCGGCCCTTCTGCCGCCGGGACGGGTCCATCTTCTGGGAACCGATGAAATGGGGCATGATATTTTTTCCATGGTGTTGAGCGGGTTCCGGTATACCCTGCTGTTTTCGCTGACAGCGGCCCTGGGAAGCGTCTCCCTTGGAACGGTGCTGGCGTTTGCCTCTCTTTATTTTCCGAGGGCAGGGCGGGGGATCAATCATTTGGCAACGGTGTTTCTGATCATTCCGGATATTCTCTTGATCCTTTTTGTGGCGGCCTTTGCAGCGCCAACCTGTACAAATACCATCCTCAGCATGATATTTTTTTCCTGGCCGCGGGTCTTCCGGATCGCAAGGTCCAGGCTTTCCGCCTGTTTTTCCTCCAATAAGGTGGCATATACCATGCTGATAGGAGGAAATATGTGGGATGTGATCCGGAAGCTGTGGCATGACGGATATCCGGTGATCGGAACGCTTTTTATGATGCAGGCCAGCCGGGCGGTCACCTATGAGACTACGCTGGCATTTTTTGGCTTGGGGGATCCGCTTTTAAAGACCTGGGGAAGGCTGATCCGCAGCGCGTTAAATTATGAAAATTTCTTTTACGACAATACCTGGTGCTGGTATCTGCTCCCGGCAATGATCTGTGTGGTCGTTTATGTGGCGGTACTCTCCGTACTGGTATTTGATGAGGGGAAGGTATGATAGAAATACAGGGGCTTTCCATTTTTTATGGAAAAAGAAGGCTGGCCTATCCGGACATTTCCGTAAAAAAGGGGGAGGCAGTGGGCATAGCGGGAAAAAGCGGATGCGGAAAAACATCGCTGTTTTCGTTTCTTTTGGGAGAGCTTCCGGACAGTGCCTTTTCCTATGAGAGGGCAGAGCTTCTTGGACGGGATCTGTCTTTATGGGGGATGGAACGGTTTGAAAAGATCAGCTATATCCCGCAGTTTGCCCAGAGTGCCTTAAACCCCAGGATGAAGGTCCGGGAGCATATAGACGCGGTCCTTTCGGCCTGCGGACGCCGGGGAAGCGGGGAGGCAGAGGAGCTGTTCCAGAAACTGGCTCTTTCAGAGGAGCTTTTTTCCAGATATCCCAGTACGCTGTCCGGGGGGCAGAAGCAGAGGATCGTGATCGCGCTTGCGATGTTAAAGAAACCGGAGCTCCTTTTTATGGATGAGCCGTCCTCTGCCATCGACTTTATCACCCTGCGGCGGATCCTGAAGTACATATGGTCCATTAAAGGAACGACAACGATCCTGATGACGGCCCATCAGCGGCCGTTTCTGGAAAAGGCTGTGGACCGGATCGTGGAGCTTTCGGAGGGAGAAAAATGCTGGAAATCAGAAATGTGACAAAAAGCTACGATGAAAAAGCGGTCCTGTCTTCAGTCTGTTTCACGCTTTTGGATGGGGAAAGCCTTTTGCTGGCAGGAGAAACGGGAGGAGGAAAGACCACCCTGGCCCGGATCATCTGTGGGAGCCAATGCCCGGATTCGGGAGAGGTGCTTCTGGATGGAAGGCGTCTTTTGGGCACATATCGGAAAAGGAGCCCAGGGGAGCTGGCAGATATCCAGTACATCTTCCAGGATCCGTACAGCGCCGTGGAGCTCACCAGCACGCTTCGCCAGACTCTGGGCGAAACGGAGCGGGTCATGAAACGGCATGGGCGCGGCTGTCTTCCTATGGAGGAGGCGCTTATCCAGACGGCGCCGGAGCTTCTGGGAGATATGGATAAAAAAATGGAGCAGTTTTCCGGCGGTCAGCTTCAGCGGATCTGCATTGCCAGAGCCCTGATCCCCAGGCCGAAGCTTCTGATCACAGACGAGTCTACCTCCATGTTAGATAAGGACGGTGAGGACGAGGTCTTAGACGTCCTTCACCGGCTGAAAAGGGAAAGAAAGGTGAGCATCCTGTCTGTCGTCCACGATATTGACTTTTCAGTGGCCCGCTGGGACCGGATCGCAGTGCTTTTTGGGGGAAGGATCGTTGAGGACCTGCCGTTTGGCCGGTTCTTAGAAGAGGCGGCACATCCTTACAGCCGCCGCCTGATCGAGAGCAGTTTTTTTTTCGGTGAAAAATAAATGGAAGGGGAAAGAAAAATGTCAAAGATCATCACAGTGGATCTGTCAGAGGGGCAGATCGGGGAGAGCGAGTATACCTTTGGACCAGGGAAGGATTATGGCCGGGGGCTGGCCATGCGCCTTTTGAAGGAGCATGTGCCGGACTCCTGCGGACGGCTGGACGCGGAAAATGCGGTCATTTACACACCGGGCCTTTTTACAGGAAACATGGCTCCCAGCGCCACCAGGGGCCTTATCATGTCAAAGGGAGAGGGAAAAAAGGGGCTCTGTGTTTCCAGTATCACCGGAGACTTTCCCCAGAAGCTGGCGTCCCTGGATATCGCGTCCATTGTAGTAACGGGAAAATATGAAAAACGGAATGCAGTCATCTTCGTGGATCCGAACGGGGCAGAGCTTATGTGTATGCCGGAGCTTGAGGGCCATACGACGGCAGAGATGGTGGATATGCTCAGAAAGCAGTTTGGCGAGGACTGCGCCATCATCGGAACCGGTCAGGCTGCGGACCGTATGATGCCGCTGGCCAGTATTTTCGTGACTTATCCAGAGGGACAGCCAAGATTTTATTGTCCCCGGAGCGGAGTCGGCGATATCCCGGGAAGCAAGGGCCTGCGTGCCGTTGTTTTAAAGGCGCAGACATATTTTGGAAGTCCCTGTGTGAACAAAGAGGTGTTTCGTGATACAGGAAAGCGTCTGGCAAAGATCATCATGGACAACGAGATCTGCGGCGGCGCTCTGCCGGGACTGGGCTCCATTACCTTGATCCACCTTTTAAAGAGCCGCCAGGCCGTTCCAAAGGTGGAAAAAAAGAGCAGAGAAGGAGCAGAGGCAGCGGAGAAGCAGGGCGGCTGCAGGACCAATTACTGCTGTGCGCCAATGTGCGTCATCGGCTGCTTAAACCGGCACAGTGCAGGAACGGGAGAGGTATTTTCAGCGCCGGAGGAATCCGAAGTACGGGCAGCGCTGACCCAGTGCTTTGGATTTGAGGAAGCGGCCTTTGCAAAGGAGCTGAACCGGCATGGCTTTTCGATCGGCTTAAATACCACAGAATTTGTATATACAGTATCCATGTACTGGAAGGCGACAGGCGAAACGGCCACCAGGGAAAAGGTCCTCTCCATGATGGAAGAGGTGGAAAAGGGAAGCGTACTGGGACGCCTGATCGGCGGAGGGACTGCCGGAGTGGCAGAGCTTTTTAAAGACAGGCCGGATGTGGCAGCTCTTGTTACAAAACCGTCGGTGGTCCAGGAAGAGCAGTTTAAGGTGCATCTGGACAAGCTTTATCCGGAGCTTCAGGATATGGACGATATGGAGCTTCTGTACCGCCAGGTCTTCGTTCTGGAAAACCTGGGCTTCTGTATCTTCTCTTCCTTTGCGCTTCTGAACAACAGAGAGGTCCTGGAGCTTCTGGCACAGATGGCCTCTGACAAGTTCGGGGCCAGGGTCACAGCCCAGGAATTACTCTCTTATGCCGGGGATTGTATTGAACAGGAGACCGCCTACCAGAGAGAGCGGCTGGCCGGGAGCGTTCAGAAAAACATTCCAGAGTTTATCAAGGTTTTGTACCGGTATTTCAGTGAATAAATAACAGATCATTCTTCAAAAGACTGGTCAACAGAAAAAATCCCGCCCTGTCTGGCACACAGGGCGGGAAACGTTTTAAGGGGGACCTGCCAGACGCAACTCTGGCAGGTATGAGTATGAAAAAGCTTTGTGTGTTCAAGTGTAGCACTTGAAACAAAGGCAGGTTATCCTTTCGGATAACGTAATTGTATTATATGGGGTAAATGTGTACAAAGTGTGATTGGAACATAAAAAAATTATAAATATATATAACAGAATATGGTAGATATGGTAAAATATCCGTAAGAATTGCCTGGAGGTTCGTCCGGATACGCGTCTGGAATGAGCTGCAATGTATGGCATATAGGAAGGGAGAGATACCATGGAAAACATACTGGTGATCGGGATCGCAGGTGGCTCCGGCAGCGGAAAGACGACGCTGACCACCCGGCTTGCGGAACAGTTCCCGGAAGAGGTGACGGTGATCCGGCATGACGATTATTATAAGCACTACGAGGAGCTGACCCTGGAAGAAAGAAAGCTTTTAAACTACGACCATCCCAATGCCTTTGATACGGAGCTTCTGATCCGCCATCTGATGGAGCTGAAGCAGGGACGGCCGGTGGAATGTCCCGTTTATGATTATGCGGTATATAATAGAAGCGGAAGGACCCGGACCATACAGCCGCGGCGGGTGGTGATCGTGGAGGGGATCCTGATCTTTGAAAACCGCAGCCTCTGTGATCTCATGGATATCCGCGTATTCGTGGATACAGATGCAGATATCCGCATCATCCGCAGGATCCAGAGGGATGTGGTGGAGCGCGGCAGGAGCTTGGAATCTGTGATCGGCCAGTATATAAACACGGTGAAGCCCATGCACGAGCAGTTTGTGGAGCCCAGTAAGAGGAACGCCAGCATCATCGTTCCCGAGGGCGGCTGCAACCGGGTGGCCATGCAGATGCTCTTAAGCCAGGTGCGGAGCCACCTGCGGGGGGAGGACTGACCGAGGCCGGGGAAGGCCGGATCGGAAGCCTGCGCGGCTCCAGTCTTCAGAATGGCTGCATTTTGCCACAATTTTGCCCGAGTTTTGCGGGAGAAATCTTAAGATTAAAAAGGAAGAATGTGGTATACTCTTTTTATACAGAAATTAAGGTCCGCGGCAGCGGCATAAGGAGGAATACCATGATACGGAAGAATAAATTACGGCTGACCCTGACTACGGCGCTTATGACGGCTGCCCTGGGATTCCCGGCTCTGGCTTCGGAGCGGATCGAGGATATTACCCTGGAGATCGAATCCGGGATCCATGCGGGAGAATACGGAGACGGCGATTATGTGGATGTGATCGTGGATCATGAGGGCTGCTATCTGGATACGGTAACGGTGACCAACGTGCCGGGGGATATCTGGGAGACTGGGGATGAGCCCCGGTTAAAGATCGTTTTACGGACGGACGAGGGCTATATTTTTGCCTCTGGCCTGGGAGAGGACGAGGTGGCTCTGGACGAAGAGACAGGGATCGTGACCTCCGTATCCCGGAGCTCCTCCCGCCTTACGATCCTTGTGACCCTGGCGGAGCTGGACGAGGACGATTATTACGAATATGACGAGGACTATACCCTGGATGTGGAGGAGGCTCTGTGGGATTCGGCTGTGGGCGGTCTGGCCGGCTGGGCAGGAAACGACTATGCAAGGAAATATGAGGTCCGTCTTTATAAGGACGGCGAAGAGGTGGGCCAGACAGTTACAACGGAAAAGCTGACCTACAATTTCTCCGGCCACTTCTCCGGGGCGGGAACGTACCAGTTCCGGGTGCGGGCGGTCCGCGGCGAGTACGATGAGGGAAGCTGGGCGGAATCAGATGAGCGGACAGTATCTGACGAGGAGGCGGCCAGGATCCGCAGCCAGGCGGCCAGCACCTCCCATGGATATGCCGCCGTGGATCCGGCGGGGACCTGGCTCTGGCAGCCGGAAGCCGGCTGGTGGTGGTGCAATCCCAACCGCAGCTATCCCTACTCCGTATGGGCGATGATCGATGGAAAGTGGTATTACTTCAATGAGCAGGGCTACTGCGTGATGAACGACTGGGTAACTACCGGAGGTAAATGGTATTACTGCGGCGAAAGCGGGGCCATGGTCACAAGCCAGATGATCAACGGCCAGTATTACGTCAATATCAATGGAGAGTGGGTGCAGTAGCACACGTCGGCGGCCGTCTCCTGTTTTTTGGGAAAAATGAAAAAACCTCTTTAAAAACCGGATTCTTTTGTATATAATAAGATTGATATTTCGCGCTCTGAAAAACAGAGATCAGACGGAATACAGCGGCAGCCGGTACTGGGCTGCTCCTGTATTCCGAGAAATAGAGAGTATCCGGGTGAAAAGACAGAAAAGACAGGAGGAAAATGGCAATGATGATGTCCAACGACATTGGAATTGATTTAGGTACGGCCAGTATCCTTGTATATATTAAAGGAAAAGGCGTTGTATTAAAGGAACCGTCGGTGGTTGCCCTGGACAGGGAGACCAATAAGGTGATCACCTTTGGTGAGGAGGCCCGTCTGATGATCGGGCGTACTCCCGGCAATATCGTGGCGGTCCGTCCCCTCAGAAAGGGCGTGATCTCCGACTATACCGTGACCGAGAAGATGTTAAAATACTTCATCGACAAGGCTGTGGGAAAAAGGACCTTAAGAAAGCCCAGGATCGCGGTCTGCATCCCCAGCGGAGCCACAGAGGTTGAGAGAAAGGCCGTTGAGGACGCCACCTACCAGGCCGGCGCCAGAGAGGTCTGCATCATCGAGGAGCCGGTGGCGGCAGCCATTGGAGCGGGCATCGATATTTCCAAGGCCTGCGGAAACATGATCGTCGATATCGGAGGCGGTACTGCGGATATTGCAGTGATCTCCCTGGGAGGCACCGTAGTAAGCACCTCCATCAAGACTGCCGGAGACGATTTCGATGAGTCTCTGGTGCGTTATATGAGAAAGAAGCACAATCTTCTGATCGGTGAGAGGACCGCCGAGGAGATCAAGATCAATATCGGCGCGGCGTACCGCCGGCCGGAGCTGGTGACCATGGAGGTGCGCGGAAGGAACCTGGTAACGGGACTCCCGAAGACCATCGTAGTTACCTCTGACGAGACCCTGGAGGCCCTTAAGGAGCCGGCGATGCAGATCGTGGACGCAGTACACAACGTCTTAGAGCGGACGCCTCCGGAGCTGGCCGCAGATATTTTTGACCGGGGCATCGTACTTACGGGAGGCGGAGCCCTGCTTTCCGGTCTGGACGCCCTGATCGAGGAAAAGACGGGCATCACGACGATGATCGCGGAGGAGCCGCTGACGGCGGTGGCCATCGGAACTGGTAAATTCATTGAGTTTTTCCATGGAGGAAAGCATTCAGACAGATAAATGGCGACTGTAACAGGTTATGTAGAAAAGATAAAATACCGCAATGATGAGAATGGCTATTCGGTGCTGAGCGTTGCCGATGGCAAGGAGGAGTATGTCCTGGTGGGCACCTTTGCGTACATCGCAGAGGGGGAGCGCATCGAGGCAACGGGGCGCATGGTAGAGCATTCGATTTATGGCGAGCAGCTGTCGGTGGAGAGCTATGAGATCAAGCCTCCCGAGGACACGCTGGCAATAGAACGGTATCTCGGCTCCGGTGCGATCAAAGGCATCGGAGCTGCTTTGGCTAAAAGGATCGTAAAAAAATTCAAGGCCGATACCTTCCGTATCATCGAGGAGGAGCCGGAACGGCTTTCTGAGGTCAAGGGGATCAGCGAGCGGATGGCCATGGAGATCAGCAGCCAGGTGGAGGAAAAACGGGAGCTGCGCCAGGCCATGCTGTTTCTCCAGCAGTATGGGATCCATATGAACCTGGCGGTGAAGATCTACCAGCAGTATGGCCAGCGGATGTATTCGGTGATACAGGAGAATCCCTACCAGCTGGCGGACGACATCCATGGCGTCGGCTTTAAGATCGCCGATGAGATCGCGGCAAAGGTGGGGATCTTTACGGACTCCGATTACAGGATCCGGAGCGGGATGTTTTATGCTCTTTTACAGGCTGTTGGGAACGGCCACACCTACCTTCCCAGGGAGGAGCTGTTTGCCAGCGCGGCGGAGCTCCTTAAGGTGGATGCAGACTATATGGAAAAGCATCTCATGGACCTGCAGATGGAAAAAAAGCTGGTGGTGAAGGAAAAGGACGGCGGGATGATCGTCTATCCGGCCCAGTTTTACTATATGGAGCTCAATACCGCCAGAATGCTGCACGATCTGAACATACGGGATACGGTGCCGCCGGAGAAAATAAGGAAACGGCTGGAGTCCATCGTGGCCGGAGAGCAGATCGAGCTGGACGTCCATCAGGAGGAGGCGGTCATCGAAGCGGTGAACAACGGGCTCCTTATCATCACCGGAGGGCCGGGAACCGGAAAGACCACCACCATCAACACGATCATCCGGTATTTTGAACAGGAGGATATGGAGATCCTTCTGGCAGCCCCCACAGGCCGGGCGGCCAAGCGGATGGCCGAGGCCACAGGCTATGAGGCCCGGACCATCCACCGGCTCCTGGAGCTTACGGGAGCCCCGTCCATGGACAGCGGACGCAATGGGAACGGCAGCACCGGAGGGGAGACCCGGCTGGAGGGGATGCATTTTGAGCGCAACGAGGCCAATCCGCTGGATGCGGACGTGGTCATCATCGACGAGGTCTCTATGGTGGATATCAGCTTGATGCATTCCCTTTTAAAGGCTGTCAACGTGGGGACCAGGCTGATCCTGGTGGGGGATGTGAACCAGCTTCCCAGCGTGGGGCCGGGAAATGTCCTGCGGGATATGATCCAGTCGGGAAAATTTCCGGTGGTGATGCTCACAAAGATCTTCCGCCAGGCGGCCCAGAGCGACATTATCGTAAACGCCCATAAGATCAACGCCGGAGAGCGGGTGCCCCTGGGAAAGCGCAGCCGGGATTTCCTTTTTATCCGCCGGGACAATCCTGCGGCTATTATTAAAGATATGATGGTCCTTTTAAGGGATAAGCTGCCGGGCTACGTGGGCGCGGAGATCCAGGAGATCCAGATCATGACGCCCATGCGCAAGGGCGCTCTGGGCGTGGAGCAGCTGAACCGGATCCTCCAGGAAAATTTCAATCCTCCGGCGGCAGACAAGCCGGAAAAGGAGGCGGGAGGAACCATATTCCGGACCGGGGATAAGGTAATGCAGATCAAAAACAATTACCAGCTGGCCTGGGAGGTGCGGAACCGCTATGGGATCCCGGTGGACAAGGGCGAGGGCGTCTTCAACGGCGATATGGGCGTCATACGCCAGGTAAACGCCTTTTCCGAGACCCTGGAGGTGGAATTTGACGAGGGGCGGATGGTGGAGTACAGCTTTAAGCAGTTGGAGGAGCTGGAGCTGGCGTATGCCATTACCATACATAAATCCCAGGGAAGCGAATACCCGGCGGTGGTGATCCCCATTTATTCTGGGCCTCGGATGCTGATGACCAGGAATCTGATCTATACAGCCGTGACCAGGGCGAAAAAATGTGTGTGCCTGGTGGGACTGCCGGAGATGTTCCAGTTTATGGTGGAGAATGAAATGGAGCAGAAGCGGTATTCCGGACTGAAGGACCGGATCCTGGAGATCGGGCCGGGCCTGGACAAATAGAAAAATATATAAATCCATGAATAAAGAAACAATTCTGAATATTCTTTTTCCCCGGCGCTGTCCAGTGTGCGGGGAGATCGTAGAGCCGCCGGGCGGTCTGATCTGCCCGGCCTGCTTTCATAAGCTTTCTTTTGTAAAACAGCCTGTATGTAAAAAATGTGGAAAAGAGATCCAGGATGCGGCGGAGGAATTCTGCGGGGACTGCACAAAGCGCCGCCATGCCTTCGAGTCCGGTCTGGCCCTTATGAATTATGATGAGACGGCCAGGAGATCCATGGCCTGGATCAAATATAAAAATAAGAGGGAATATCTGGACTTTTATGGAGCGGCCCTGGCGGCCAGGTATGAAAATCAGATCCGGCGCATGCAGGTGGATGTCCTTGTTCCGGTGCCGGTCCATCCGTCCAGAAAGCGGGCCAGGGGCTTTAACCAGGCGGAGGTGCTGGCCGTCTGTCTGGGAAAGCGCCTGGGGATCCCGGTGGGATCCGGAATGCTCATCCGGGATAAAAAAACAAAGCCGCAGAAGGAGCTTTCTGCAGCGGACCGTCTGAAAAATCTGTCCGGGGCGTTCCGGGCCGGAACGATCCCCGAGGGAATAAAAACGGTGCTCCTGGTGGATGATATCTATACTACCGGGAGCACCGTGGAGGCCTGCGCCCGGGCGCTGCGGAGCGCGGGGGTAAGCCGTGTGTATTTTGTGGTGATCTGCATGACCGGGGGACGATAGGGGCTGTACCCTACTCGTCCAGGGAGACGAAAAGCCCGCTTTCCTTCTGCTGGAAGGAAAAGTCCTGGGACTCAGCTTCGGAGGACCAGACGGTGACGGTCAGGGTGGAAGTCTCCTTATCCCAGCTTATGGTGGGGCATATCAAAGCGTCTGTGGCATAGACGGCGGTGGGGAAGGCATTGACCCGGCTGTCCTTATCCATGAGATAGATCCCTTCATACCGGTTCCCGGGAGCCATATAGCCAAAGAGCTTCAGTCCGCTTTCCGGGTCCTCAGCCAGGGAGACCACGCCGTACTGGCCGTCATTTTCGGAGAACTTTTCAAAGGGGACGGCCTCGATCTCTCCGGCAGAAAATTTCTGCATGATCGTAAAGAAGTCCCCGGCCTCCTCGGACTTCATGGAAGCGATCTCTTCAGGGCTGGGGGTCTCCCTGGGGCCGGGAGCGTCGTTTTCCGTTTCTGCTGCGCTTTCCGGCGCGCTGGTCTCCAGGGACTCAGAAGCAGTCTCTGTCCCGTTCTGGCCGCCGGTGCCGGAAGAGCCGCAGGCGGTGAGCACGGCGGCGGCAAGGACCGCCAGGAGCCCGCAGGCAGCCCGGAGGCGGAGTTTCCTGTTTTTCATGGTTTCCATATTTTTCATCATTGTACTGGTTTTCCTTTCTGTTTCCAGCGTGTGCGCTGGTCTGACCCCTTGATTTTATCATATTTCCGGCATTGCAGTCCTTAAATTTTTATAAAAAGCTGCCTGGAGCCGGAGCGGTCGTTTTTTTACAGGACAAACGCATGAGTAAATAAATTGTGAACAAATCCCCTTTTTCTGGTATGATAAAAAGAAAAAGGGGGTTTTGCTATG
>NZ_JAOQJF010000025.1:0-49702 GCF_025567195.1 Alitiscatomonas aceti
TGATTATCGTACACCATACGAAGCCCGGATGGCAGCGTAACTGATTCATGATATTTTTTAGCCACAAGTGTTACAAAAATGCTTGACCACAACAGTTTGATACATGGGATTTTTATGAGACTGCGAAGGATGGGTCTGCTTATGAAACCTGGTGCTACTGGGACGAGGAAGGAAATAAGCTGGGCGGATTACAGGAGATCCAGGGCTTTAAGTACTATTTTGATAAGGATAATGAGATCAAATTAAAAAAGAAGGGTACGATCGTTGACAAGCATTATATAATGGGAGATTACTCCGCAGCCATCGACCGCTGGATCCCCAGGAATGGAAAATGGTATTATTTCGATGAAAACGGGGAGCAGGTCTTTGGAAAGAAGACCATCCAGGGAACGGAATATGATTTCGGAACAGATGGATTTGTGGACGCTTCCCAGGTAGAGTTTCCGGAGATTGCGTCTGTGGAGATCGATAATTCCCAGAAAGAGGCTTTTGTAGGAGATGTGGTGGAGATCCCGTTTAAGATCGAGGTGAAGGAAGCTTCTCCCAGCAACGCGACGAAGGAAGCCGATTATGATATGTTCAAAAATGCATACGACGTATCCCATACGTATCGTGTGAACAGAGGCGTCATGGTTCCCAAATATGAGGTGGGGAGAAGCCAGTTAAAGTACGAGATCGAGACGAAGTATGAGATCGACTGGGAGGACCAGCTGATCCGGATCCCCATCGACTGTATGGGAGCCGTATTTGGAAATATGCGTATCGGAAATACTAAATCAGAGGACTTTGGGATCGTATGCAGATATCCGGAAAGTCAGTCCATGGAATCCAGGATCGAGGATCTGTTCAAGGACGAACAGGAAGGGGACGCTCTGGTTGCTGGATTAAAAACGCTGACGGAGGAAGAACCAGACAGCGTGAAAGAGAGCCTTGTGGGATCTGCGGAGGTCCAGACAAAGATCCAGGCCCTGGAACTGATGCATAATGGCTCAAAGAAGGTGGATACATACATTGATGTGGACGATTCCCTGGGGTTTGCGGATAAGGATACCTGCTCTGTGATCGGCCTGGGGCTTTCCATGGAGAAAGAAGGAAAGATCGGTCTGAAGATCGGAACCTCCAATGAAAAGCTTCCCGAGGAGCTTACAAAGGAAAAGACAGCCGTGGCGTTTGACCTAAAGGTATTAAAAAATGGAGCCAGCACGAAAAAGCTGGACGTTCCGGCACTCATCACGATCTCAAAGCCCGACAGCATCAAGACCGATGATTTCCAGTTATACCACATGAATGCCGGAGAGGCGGAAGAGGTCAATTATGTTGAAGAGGACGGTTTAGTCACATTTGCCGCTGAGCAGTTCAGTACCTTTGTGTTTGTAGAGGATGCGGAGGATACGGACAGCGGAAGCAGCGGAGGAGGTTCCACCAGCTCCTACGGACCGGGCCGCTGGGATACAGGAACAGCGGGAAATAAAGGACCGGAGGATACGAAGACCCAGAAGCCTGCTGGTACATGGGTACAGGATGAAAAGGGCTGGTGGCTGAAGTATGAGGACGGAACATGGCCCGCATCCCGGTGGATCGAGATGACCTGGAATCACGTTCCCAGCTGGTATTACTTTAATGCTGAGGGATATATGGCAACTGGCTGGATGAAGGACGGAGACCGGTGGTATTATCTGGATCCCAGTACTGATGGAAGCCAGGGACGTATGTTCACAGGCTGGCATGAGATCGGTGGTAAATGGTATTTCTTCCATGAAACAGCAGACGGCCCTATGGGTTCGCTGCTTGTAAACGGCAGAACGCCGGACGGCTATCAGACAGATATGGACGGAGTCTGGATCCAATAGATGGCCGGATGATAAAAGGCAGGGGAGATCTTCCCCTGCCTTTCGCATCTGCTTTTAAACCTGTTGGCCTGACCTGTCTTCATCCAGATACCGCTTTATAAGGAAGCGTACAAAAAGGACAAGAGCTGCGGCCAGTAAAAATGTGATCAGATACACAGGGCATAGCTCGCCCATTGCCGTGCGCCATGGAGAACAGTATACAATGCTGACCGTGTAGAAACGGAGCCGGGGTGATTCTTCTGAATCGGCGGTCTCCTGATAATAAGGGGTATAGTAAGCTTCGTTATTGCCGCTTAGGTAATAGTTGACGCTGGGGATCAGCAGATTTAAACCGTCATAAAAGACCAGTTCCTTTGTTCCAATTCCCGAAACCAACGAGGCTCCCAGCCCGGCGGCCAGAGAAGACACGCCGCTATGCTCCTTTCCTTTATATGAAAAAGAAGGAGATGGCTGGTCATAGCAGACGTCAAACCAGTCGGAATAGAGGGTGACGGTTTCACTGGCAGAGGCCGCGGCGTCCGGATCCTCGTAAATGGACCGCCATTGAAGACCATGATCCTCCGTAATGCCGGAAACAGTATACGATCCGGCTCCTCTGGAATGTAAGACATCCTGAAATTCATCTCGGTCGATGGATTCGATCTTCTGCGGTATGAACGAAACGCCGTCAAAGGCGCCAGTAAAACGCATGGTAGCGGCATGCATAGACGGCGCGCTGCCGTTGACCAGCTCCTTTCCCGCTTCGGTCAGCTTTTCCCGGTCAAAGAATGCCCTGGCATTATTTCCAGACCGTTCTTCGCGGTTTTTCCACTGCCCCTCGGTCAGATATTCAAAATAGAAGAAATCCGTCCAGCTGCATTCCAGAAGGCTGCCTTCGGCATCAAAAACTGCCGATGCAGAATATACCTCAGTCTTGTCTGGGCGGGGAAGAAAGCCGCCTCCCTCACCGACTATGAAACGGGCGCCGTTGAAGGAACCGGCTCCTCCTCCCGTATCCACAGCCTTCCAGAGAAGACTTTTTTCCAGGTTTTTATATTTGGAGGAACCGGCCTTTCCCAACCGGGACTCAAAGCAGCGCTGGGCAATGGTGGATGCAAAATCGCCATAACCGGCCAGATACCTTGATGCGGCATACTCGGCGGTGACCGATGTGAGACAGTACATCCCCATGCCCCAGACGGAAACTGCCACAAGGACAAGGAAGCCGGTGATGACAGTAAGCAGGGAAGCGGTACACTGGTTTTTAAAGAGTTTCTTCAAACGTATCCCTCCGATCCATAGCTGCATAAAAAGGTTTCTGGTGGTTTAATCATACCATATGCGCCCGGATATTACATTGGAAATCCGTTTTTTTCGCATTTTATGCCCTGGTGTGCGATACACCCAGACAGAAACGAAAAAGGCAGGAGGAGTCCATTCCAAGAAGGAGTGTCTCTTCCTGCCTTTTTCCCGCATACCGGGCGGGTAAGGTCTTACGGCTCCATTTTTCCAATGGAGAAGCCGCGGCCTCTGGCCTCGTTGACACGGGCAATGGTCATAAAGGCCTTGGGATCGATCTCCGTGACCAGATCGCTGAGCTCGTTTAACTCCCTGGAGGTCAGGATGGTCATGACCTCGCAGGATTCCTCTCCCGTATAGCCTCCGGCGATGTGATACAGGGTGACGCCGCGGTTGATCTGGGTCTTGATGGCATCGGTGATCTTCTGGTAGTCCTTGCTGATGATCCGTACCTGCATCCGGCTCTTTCCCATGGTGGAGGCCTTATCGGCGATCATGGAATACAGGATGATGAGGATGATGCTGTACAGAGCCTTTTCCAGCTGGGAATAAGGGATCTGGAAAAGGAGGATCACGATATCAAAGCCGTACATGGACACAGACAGGGGGATCCCCAGCTTCTTTTTAAGAAGGAGTACAGGAACATCATTTCCTCCGGTGGAGGAACCGGCACGGATCACCAGGCCGATGCCCGCTCCGATCAGAAGGCCGCCTAAGACTGTGGCCAGCATGGGATCCGCAGTGAGCGGCTCAGTGACCACAAGCTGGATCTGGCTTAAAAGGAACGGGAACAGAAAGCTGCTGATCAGCGTCGTGACCGCAAAATGTTTTCCCAGGGTGAGTGCGCCCACCACGAACATAATGGCATTGTAGCCGCCCAGGAACACGGCCACAGGAATGTGGAAATAGTGGGCGGCCAGCAGTCCCAGACCGGTGGCCCCGCCGCTCATCAGCTCCTCCGGGATCACAAAGGCGCCTACGCCGATGGACATGAGGACGTTTCCAGCCAGCACCAGAAGCAGCTCCATGATCCGTTTCTTCATTTTTTCATTTGTCATATTCTTTCTCCCTTCAAATTGGCAAAGCAAAAAAGAAAGCGGGCTCTTCAAAGCCCGCTGCGTCTGTTGATTCCGTTTTCCTTTGCATTACCATAGCTCTACCCCATTTGTTTTCTAAAGCTGTCCTTTTATTATATCATCATTTGTGTGGACTGCATAGGGGGAAATAGAGAAAATGTTACTTCTGCGCCTGCCATCTGGAAGAGAGCCAGGGAACGTGATATAATCAAAGAAAAAAGGAGTATGCCATGAACATTTCAGAAGTCATTAAAAACAGGACGTCCTTAAGGGTATATGACGACCGGATGATCGAGGATCAGGATCTGGAGAAGATCCTGGAGGCGGCGTCCCTGGCTCCCACTGCCGGGAATCAGCAGTTATATTCTGTCATCGTGATCAAAAGCCAGGAGACCAAGGATAAATTATCCGAAAGCTGTGATCACCAGCCATTTATCGCCAAGGCGCCGGTCCTTCTCCTGTTTGTTTCCGATCAGAAAAAATGGTTTGATTATTACCAGCTGGAGGGCTGCAAGGAGTTTTCTGAGCGGGAGCCCGGGCTTTTCTGGGAAGCTCCCAATGAATCGGATCTGATGCTCTCCATTGAGGATACCATGATCGCGGCACAGAATGCGGTGCTCATGGCTGAGTCCCTGGGGATCGGATCCTGCTATATCGGGGATATTCTGGAAAATTACGAGTTCCATAAGGAGCTGTTTGATCTGCCGGACTATGTGGTGCCCATCTCCCTGGTATGCCTGGGATATTATAAGGAAGGCCATAAGCGGGTCCACAGAAAACGGTTCGACCAGAAATATGTGGTATTTGAGGAAAAATATAGAGAGCTTTCCGATGAAGAGCTGAAGGAAATGTTTGCAGAAAGGGCTGTCGGGTTCGTAAAGACTCCGACCAGCTCTGCGGAAAACTTCGCCCAGGCCTTTTACCGGAGAAAAACAGGGGCGGCCTTCTCCAAGGAGATGAAGCGGTCGGTACGCGCCATGCTGGCCGATTATACAAAGGAGTCCTGCTAGGGAAAAATAGAGGGATTCCGGCGTCTTTCCTTGATTTCCCGTCCGGGGATGTGGTATCATGTCTGTGCATAGCTAACCCGCTTCAGACGGAAGCGTATGTAAACGGACGAAAAAGAAAGGATCTCCTGACAGTGGATAAGTACGGAATCTTAAACGAGGTACTGGTGCGCCTGTTCCGCGACATTATGGACATAGAGGAAAAGGCCATCATTACGCCGGAATTCAAGGATATCACCAATAACGACATGCATGTGATCGAGGCCATCGGCACCGGTGCGCCTAAAAATATGTCCTCCATCGCCAGAGAGCTGTCGGTGACCGTGGGTACTCTGACCATCGCCATGAACAGCCTGGTGAAAAAGGGATATGTGGTCCGGGAACGGGGCCAGGAGGACCGGAGGGTGGTCTATATTTCCTTGTCTGACCGGGGACGGAAGGCCTTTGAGCACCATGCCAGGTTCCACCGGGAGATGATCGACGGGGTGACCGGGGATCTGAGCGAGGAGGAGATGCAGGTCCTGGTGAAGGCCCTTTCCCGGCTGGATGACTGGTTCAGGGAAAAAGAGAGGCAAAATCAGTAAGTATATTGAAATATAACGATTGAAAAAAGCCCCTGGATATCGTATAGTAGAATCCAAGTAGCTTTCCAGCGGGCCGGAACAGATCCGGTCCCGATGGAGTGAGAGAGGGAAAGCTGCAAAGAAATAGTAAGGGGGATTTTAATTATGAAAGGAAATGTAATCGTCGGACAATCCGGCGGACCGACTTCTGCCATCAACTCCAGTCTGGCGGGAGTATACAGAACGGCCATTGACCGGGGAGCGAAAAAGGTATATGGAATGCGTCACGGGATCCAGGGCCTTCTGGAGGAAAAGTATATCGACCTGTCCGAGCATATCCGCAATGAGCTGGATGAGGAGCTTTTAAAGAGAACGCCGGCGGCGTACCTGGGTTCCTGCCGGTATAAATTACCGGAAATCCATGAAAATCCGGAAATTTTTGAAAAGATCTTTGGGATCCTGGACAAGCTGGAGATCGAGTGCTTTATCTACATCGGCGGCAACGACTCCATGGACACCATCAAAAAGCTTTCCGATTACGCCATTGTGAAGGGCTACACCACAAAGTTCATCGGCGTTCCCAAGACCATTGACAATGATCTGGCGCTGACCGACCACACACCGGGATACGGAAGTGCTGCCAAGTACATTGGAACCTCCACAAAGGAGATCATCCGCGACAGCAATGCCCTGGAATATGGAAAGGGACTTGTAACTGTCATTGAGATCATGGGACGGAATGCCGGATGGCTCACAGGTGCAGCCGCTCTTTCCAAGGGAGAGGATTGTGAAGGGCCGGATCTCATTTATCTGCCGGAGCTTGCCTTTGATGTGGAGAAGTTTGTGGAAAAGGTAAAGGGACTTCTGGAGAAAAAGCAGTCCGTTGTGGTTGCTGTTTCTGAGGGGATCCGCCTGGCAGACGGCCGCTATGTGTGCGAGCTGACCGACGGCGTGGATTATGTGGACGCCTTTGGCCACAAGCAGTTAAGCGGTACTGCCAATTACCTGGCCTGCCGGATCGCCAACGAGCTGGGGTGCAAGGCAAGGGGCATCGAGCTTTCCACACTTCAGCGAGCCGCTTCCCATCTGGTTTCCAGGATCGATATCATCGAGGCCTACCAGGTAGGCGGTGCGGCCGTAAAGGCAGCCGATGAGGGAGATACCGGAGAAATGGTGATCCTGGAGAGGATTTCCGACGATCCGTATCAGTGTACCACCAGCCTGAGGAATGTCCACAAGGTTTCCAACGTGGAAAAGGTAGTACCCAGAAAATGGATCAATGAGGATGGGGATTACGTGACGGAAGAATTTTTGAACTATGTAAAACCGCTGATCCAGGGAGATGTTCCGCCGATCATGGTGGACGGTATCCCGAGACATCTGTATCACAACGATAAGTGGTAAAGAAAAAAGAACAGCCACACCTTAACCGGTGCAGCTGTTCTTTTTTATGTAGATGAGACAGGACCGTCTTATTTCTTATGGTCTTCAGTCATGAACTTTCTGTAATTGGGATCGATGTTGTACTTCTTCATGTAGTACTTATGAAGAACGATCTGTAAGAAGTACAGGGCAACGATACCGATCGGGATCAGCACGAACGGTGAAACCCTTGTGAAGCCAAAGATCACGTACAGGACTGCGATCACAGAGATCACGGTTACAGCGTACGGAACCTGGGTTCCTACGTGTTCGATATGGTCAGCACCAGAGAAGATGGAGGCCATAACGGTGGTATCGGATACAGGTGAGCAGTGATCGCCGAAGATAGCGCCGGAAACAACTGCACCAGTCATACCGGTGGAGAATGTGATGTCGCCGGTGATGGCGTATCCAAGCTGGATCGCAAGAGGAGTCATGATAGCCATGGTTCCCCAGGAGGTACCAGTTGCGAAAGCAATCAGACAGGAGCAGACAAGCACCAGTAACGGAAGGAGACCGGTGGGGATGCTCTCGCCTACGTAGGTAGCTACGAAATCACCAAGGCCCATGCTCTTTGTTACAGAGCCCAGGGACCATGCCAGAACCAGGATCGCGCCGGTCATGGACATCAGCTTGAAGCCGTCAACGATGGTGGTCATGGTCTCTTCAAAGGTCATGATCCTGGTAGCCAGTGCCAGCACGATACCGGTAACTGCCATACCAAAGGAGCCCCAGTACAGAGCCTTCTGGGCGTCGCAGGCGTCAAGAATGGCCATGATGCCTGTGCCGGAACGGTCCGGATTGGTGATACCGGTGTAAAGGATACCGGCGATGATGATGGCAAATGCAATTACGATGGGAAGAATGAAGCACATGATCATGGGTTTTGTCTTTTTCGCTTCGCCAAGCTCGCTTCCAACGTCTAACATCGGTTTTGCAGTGGGGCTGGTGAACTGACCGGTGGTCAGGGCACGTACCTCAGCCTTTAACATGGGGCCGTAGTCTCTTCCTGTGTACATCATCATGCCTACGAAGATCAGGGTGAAGATGGAGTACATATTGAAGGGAAGGCCGTTGATGTAGGCGCTTACAGGTGTGATGCCGGTGATCCCAGCCATGTCAAGACCCTGGCCGATCATGCTGATCTGGTATGCGATCCAGTCAGAAATGAAGAATGCTGCGGCCGGAGCTGCGGTGGAGTCAAGAACATAGGAGAATTTCTCGGAAGAAATCCGGTAATCCTTACAGATGTCACGGAACACGTTTCCGTCAACGGCTGCAACCAGACAGTCATTTACGGAGCAGACCATACCAAGGCCCCAGGTTCCCAGACATACGGAGCGTCTCTTTTTGAAGCGTCTTTTGGCTGCTTCTGCCAGAGCGTAGCTGCCGCCCAGTCTCCAGATAAAGGCGATGCCAACGCCCATGAAGAGCGTGAAGAGGAGCAGAACAACGTTGTCCGCCATGTTTGTTGCCAGCGCATCCAGAGAATAGGACGCTGCTGCAAAGGGGTTCCAGTTGCTGATGACCAGAGCACCGGCGAAGAGTCCGGCAAACATGGAGATCAGTACCTGTTTGGTTGCGAAGCAAAGTCCGATTGCCACAACCGGGGGGATCAATGCCAAAATCCCATAGTTAGCTTCCATACAAATTCCTCCTTTTTAGCGGCTGTGCAGGAGGAGATTCTCCGGCTGCTCCTCCGTGCACCTGCCATTTAACTTTGTTACTGTGTATTTAAGCAATTTCTGTGCCGAAAGCGCACAAAAACTATAAAAAATGTACAAAAAAACAAGGGAGACAAAGAGAATATTGATAGAAACGCCGCATTTTATAGGAAAAACAAATGTCTGTGGAAGAGGGATAAAAGAGCGGAGAGTTTTTTTAAGGGGACTGACAGAGGTTGACAGAAGTGACAGAATAGATATTATTTGCCAGTTTAATGCCAAAAAAATGACTGGAGTGTGAAATCCAGTCAATTTTTTGACAATTCTTCTTTGAGATGGCTGATCCGCCGGTACAGGGTCCGAAGGCTGATATGCAGCTCGTCGGCGATCCGCTTTTTCCCCTCCAGAGTATAGCCGTATTTTTCAAAGAGCTCCAGGAGCTCCTGGTCCCGGGAATCCTGGGAGGGAGGAAAGGGGGAGACGGGCGGCAGAGAGGGAAGTCTTTCGGTATGCATGGTCTCCGGAAGGTCGCCTGGCATCAGCACATCGGTCTCACAGAGGTTGGCAGCGTATTCGATCACATTCTGAAGCTGGCGCACATTCCCGGGCCACTGGTAATCTAAAAGCAGCTGCCGGGCCTCTGGAGAAATGGAGGATAAAGGAGTGTCCATCTTCAGCTTCAGCTTCTTAATATAGTTTTCTGAAATAGGGATGATATCATCCTTCCTGGTCCTCAGGGGCGGCAGCTTCAGATTGATCACGTTGATCCGGTAATACAGGTCTCCGCGGAAGGTCTTTTCTGCCACCATTTCACCCAGGTCCCGGTTGGTGGCGGCAATGACCCGGATATCCAGATGGATCTTTTTATTGGAGCCCACCCGTTCCAGCTCATATTCCTGAAGGATCCGGAGGAGCTTTGGCTGGGCAAAGAGCGGCATTTCCCCGATCTCATCCAAAAACAGGGTTCCGCCCTGGGCCATCTCGATCTTTCCGATCTTTCCGCCCTTTTTCGCTCCGGTGAAGGAGCCCTCCTCATAGCCAAACAGCTCGCTCTCAAACAGATTGTCCGGGATGCTGGAGCAGTTGATGGCCACAAAGGGGTATTTGCTCCGGCGGCTCTGTTCGTGGATGGCTCTGGCAATCAGCTCCTTTCCAGTGCCGGTCTCCCCGGTGATCAGCACCGGAGTGGGACTGTCGGCGATCCGCCGGATCATCCTCTGGACCTCGGAAATGGCCGGGCTGGTGCCGATGATCCCCTCAAAATAGCTGGTGTCCTTGGAAAGCGCCCGGAGCTGGTCGGAGATCCGGATATAGAAACCGGTGACCTGGCCGTTGATCTTTACGGCTCTGGTGGAGATCTTGGTGGCCATGCCGCTGATGGTCACACTCTTTTCAAACAGGTCGTTGCCCTCCATGATCCGCTTTACGACGGAATTGGGGAAGATCTGCCAAAGGGATGCGGAGGTCAGTTCGCAGACCTTTAAAAGATCCTCGGCCAGCTGGTTATATTGAAGGATCACACCGTGGGCGTCAGTTAAGAGCAGCGGCTGATCACAGAGCTCCATAACCGGCAGGATGCTGGCGTCCAGATTGGCCGGACTCTGTCCGTTTGTCATAGTCTCCAGCTGGTTGCCGAAGAGATTTGCCATTTCTGTGATGGCGTTCAGGTAAACGGCATCATTTTCGGTGATCCGTTTTTGGCCTTCCTTAGTAAAGGAGGTGAAGGCCAGAACGCCTGCCACCTCGGTTCCTGCGTGGATGCAGCACAGGATCTCAATGGTGGAGGGGCAGTGGTCCCGGAACCGGCAGCCGATGCAGGAGGCCATTTCTCCGGGAGTATTGATTAAGATGCTTCCGTTTTCGATCACCTCCTGGAGGGAGGGAGTATGGACGGAGCGTCCTTTTTTCTTCGAGTAGGTAGGCGTACAGTAGAACAACTGGCAGCTGCCGTCAAAAACTGCCATTTCCAGCCGCAGGGAATTGCTGACGGCGGTGATAAAACGTTCAATGAACGGGCGGATCACTTCCAGGTTTGTCATAAGACAGTCTCCTTTCCCAAAGGTCAGTGGAGAGAGTTCGTCGAAAATCTTTATAAATTATACCATGGAACCAGGGAAAAAACAAATACAAATGGCAAAAATGGCACAAGTTGACATCAAATGACATAATAGTGACAGGTGACATCGGAGAGACGGGGGAGGATGACAATTTTCTTTGTGTCAATGACAGGCAGAGACAGATTGACAAATAGACCAGATAGAAAAAATCCCTGTAAATGCAGGGGACTATTGAGAAAACAAATAAAACAGGACGGAGATTTGAAAAGTTGGCATGGGAATTGCTTTTATAAAAGGGCAGT
The DNA here is from genome assembly GCF_025567195.1 of Alitiscatomonas aceti. Classification (NCBI taxonomy): domain Bacteria; kingdom Bacillati; phylum Bacillota; class Clostridia; order Lachnospirales; family Lachnospiraceae; genus Alitiscatomonas; species Alitiscatomonas aceti. The sequence goes on from NZ_JAOQJF010000025.1 coordinate 11,220, forward strand.
ACAAAAAGGTCAGTACAGTCGGAAGTCATCGGTCTGGTCCTGGTGCCGGACGGATAAATGAAATGGAAACTTATTGTAACATCCAAATATCAATTTAGGAGGAAAATGTATGTTAGTTAAGAAAGATCCCTTAAACCTCACAGGAAAAGTTGCAGTCATCACCGGAGGCAGCTCCGGAATCGGTCTTGGCGTATGCGAATTATTATCCGCTTACGGCGCAAAGATCGCTATGGTAGATATCAGCCCCAAGGGTGAGGAGAAGGCGCAGGAGTTAAGAGACGCAGGCCGTGACGCAGCCTTCTTCCAGTGCGACGTTACCAATGAGGAGCAGGTGAAGGCTACGGTGGATGCCATCGTTGCAAAATTCGGAAAGATCGATATCTTACATAACAACGCAGGCGTTACTGTAAGGAAGAAGATCGCGGACCTTTCTGAGAAGGAATGGGATTTCGTCCTGGATGTAGGTCTGAAGGGCTTATTCCTCTTCTCCAAATATGTGATTCCGGTAATGGAAGCCAACGGCGGCGGAAGCATCGTAAACACTGGCTCCGGCTGGGGCTTAAAGGGCGGCGACCTGGCAGCTGCATACTGTGCAGTTAAGGGCGGTATCGTAAACGTAACAAGAGCCATGGCCATCGACTACGGCCCAATGAACATCCGTGTAAACAGCATCAACCCGGGCGATACCGATACTGCAATGCTTCGTGATGAAGGAAGACAGACCGGTATGGTTGAAAAGGGCGACGCTAAGATGGATGATTACCTGAAAGACTGCGGAACCAGCAGACCGCTTGCAAGAATCGGTATGCCGGAAGATATCGCCAACGGCGTTCTGTTCCTGTGCAGCGACCTGGCAAGCTGGGTAACAGGCGCAGCCTTAGTTGTAGACGGCGGCGGAATCGCATAATCGCTAAAAAAGAAGCCTGACCGGGAACCGGAAAATGCCGGCTCCCCGGATCCCAAATATTAATTTCACCATTTTTAGGAGGAAAGTGACTCATGAGAGGATTTGAAAGCCATCCTTACATACCGAACTCTGTACCGGACGTCCAGGCAGAAATGCTGAAGGAAATCGGAATGAGTTCTTTAGAAGAGCTCCACAAAAACGTTCCGGAGCTGTTAAAATTAAAAGAAGAGATGAACCTGCCGGAGGCATTTGGTTCTGAGTATGAATTAAGAAGACATGTAGAGCGTCTCCTTTCCAAGGATACAGACTGCAAAAAGAACTTAAACTTCCTGGGTGCAGGCTGCTGGCAGCACTATGTTCCGGCGATCTGTGACGAGATCAACGGAAAGGGCGAGTTCCTGACCGCTTACGGCGGAGAGCCCTACAACGACGAGGGCCGTTTCCAGGCATTATTCGAGTACGAGAGCATGGTAGCTGAGCTGGTTGACATGGACGTTGTAAACGTTCCGACCATGGACTGGGCACAGGCTGCCGCTACAACTGCACGTATGGCACAGCGTATCACTGGCCGCAGCACTCTCCTTGTACCGGAGTACATGGACGCAGAGAAAAAGAAAGTAATTGAAAACTACGCAGAATGCTGCTTAAAGATGGTAAGTGTAAAATGCGACTGCATGGGCCACTTAGATCTGGAGGACTTAAAGTCCAAGATCAATGAAGATACCATCGGCGTATACTTTGAGAACCCGGGCTATCTGGGCGTAATCGAGCCCAATGGCCAGAAAATATCTGATATGGTACATGAAGCAGGAGGACTGAGCCTGGTTGGCGTGGATCCGATCTCTCTTGGCGTACTGGCAACACCACCCTCCTATGGTGCTGACATCGTGTGCGGAGATTTACAGCCCCTCGGAATCCACATGTATTACGGCGGAGGCCAGTCCGGCTTCATGGCGACCAGAGACGAAGAGAAATTCGTAATGGAGTTCCCGTCCCGTCTGTTTGGTCTTGCTCCCACATCCAAGCCGGGTGAGTACGGCTTCGGTGACGTAGCTTACGACAGAACTTCCTTCGGTCATCACAGAGAGCATGGTAAGGAGTATGTAGGAACCCAGTCCGCTCTCTGGGGCATCACAGCAGGCGTATACCTGGCTACCATGGGACCGCAGGGAATGGCTGAGGTTGGCAGGAAGATCATGGCCAACGCCCAGTACGCAGTTAAGAAATTAAATGAGGTTCCGGGCGTGAAAGCCAATGCATTCGGTTCCGCATTCTTCAAAGAGTTCGTTGTTGACTTCAACGGCACAGGAAAGACCGTTGCAGACATCAACAAGGCATTACTTGAAAAGGGCATCTTCGGTGGAAAAGACCTTTCCGCAGAGTTTGCAAACCTGGGCCAGTCTGCACTTTACTGTGTAACTGAGATCCACACCAAGGAAGATATTGATACTTTAGCGGCAGCCCTCAAAGAAGTGCTCCAGTAAGCTGCAGAAAGGAATGATATTGTGAAAAGAATAGACAGATCTTCTAAAGTAAGAACAGGCTTCCACCAGGCAAAATGGGACGAGCCGATCATTTATGAACTGAGCACTCCCGGCGAGCGCGGTATCCTTGTAGGACAGCCGGAGAAGGCCGTTGCAGAAGAAGTGGAAGGCGAGGCTGCGATCCCCGCAGGAATGGCAAGAAATACAAAATTAAATCTTCCGGAAATGTCTCAGGCTGCTGTTTTACGCCACTATTCCAGACTGGCACAGCAGACACTGGGCGCCGATGTAAATATCGAGATCGGCCAGGGTACATGTACCGTTAAGTACAGCCCCAAGGTAAACGATCAGCTGGCAAACCTGATCCGTGAGTACCATCCGCTCCAGGATGAGAGCACTGTACAGGGTATGCTCCAGATCTTCCATGAAACAGATAAATATATGTGTGAGATCTCCGGTATGGACCGTTTCTCCTTCCAGCCCAGCGGCGGCTCCCAGGGTATCATGACCATGGCTTCCCTGATCCGCGCTTACTTCAAGGATAAAGGCGAGGACCGTGACGAAATCATCACGACCATTTACTCCCATCCGTCCGATGCAGCAGCTCCTCACGTTGCAGGCTTTAAGATCATCTTCTTACAGCCGGATCCCAAGACCGGTGTGCCGGATCTTGAGCAGTTAAAGGCAGTTGCTGGTCCGAAGACAGCTGGATACATCGTTGCAAACCCGGAGGATACCGGTGTTTACAACAGCCATGTAAAAGAATTCGTGGATTACATCCACTCCATCGGCGGTCTCTGCGCATATGACCAGGCAAACGCCAACGGTCTTCTGGGCGTTACAAGAGCCAGAGACGCAGGCTTTGATATGTGCTTCTTCAACCTGCACAAGACCTTCTCCACACCTCACGGCTGCGGCGGCCCGGCCTGCGGCGCTACCGGCGTACAGAAGGATCTGGTGAAGTATCTTCCGTCTCCGCTTGTGGGCTTTGACGGCCAGAAATACTTCTTCGATTATGAGACAGCCAGCAACGCATGTGCAGTTGGTAAGGTAAGAGAGTGGTACGGCGTTGCCGAGGTCGTATTAAAGGCATACTGCTGGATCCGTTCCTTAGGCCCCAACGGACTGTATCAGGTTGCTAAGACCGCAGTTCTCAACAACAACTACTTATTTAAGAAGTTAATGGAGCTTCCGGAGGTTTCCGCTTACTACGAGGACGGACACAACCAGAGGATCGAGCAGGCCCGTTACTCCTTAGAGAACCTGGAGAAGGAGACCGGCATCGGCACTCTTGATATCCAGAGAAGAATGATGGACTTCGGTATGCATTACTGGACCTCCCACCATCCGTTCTATCTGCCTGAGCCCATGACCTTAGAGCCCACAGAGACTCCGTCCAAGAAGGATATCGACGAGTACATCGAGACCTTAAAGTATGTATTCAAAGAGGCTCATGAGGATCCCGAGACCATTAAGACCGCTCCGCACAGAAGCGTTACCCACCAGGTTGACGAGTCTGAGATGGACGATCCGGCAAAGTGGGTTCTGAGCTGGAAGACTTACTTAAAGAAGTGCGAATAATGAAAAAATTAGGACTGATCATAAATCCGATCGCCGGAATGGGCGGAAGTGTCGGATTGAAAGGTACTGACAACACCGCGGCGGAAGCTTTTCGCCGCGGTGCTGTTCCAAGGGCCGGTGATCGGGCGAAGGCTGCCCTTTCGGAGCTCCTGCCGGTGAAGGAGGAGATCCTTGTATACACATGCCCGGGAGCCATGGGCGGAGATACAGCAGAAGAAATGGGATTTCAGACGGTGCTGCGGCCAGGTACGGCTGCCGCTGGGGCCGGAATGGAGTCTGACAGCGCTTCAATGGATGCGGGAGCGTTGCCGGAGTCACTTTCCGCCACATCGGCAGAGGACACCAGGAAGCTGGCAGAATGGTTTCTTTCGGAGCAGGTGGATCTGATCCTCTTTGCCGGAGGCGACGGTACTGCCCGGGATGTGTACCAGGCCGTGGAGCTGGCTTCCCCCTGTGTGGGGATCCCTGCCGGAGTGAAGATCCATTCTCCGGTCTATGCGAAAAATCCCAGGGCGGCAGGCCGTCTGGCGCTTTTATGGCTGTCGGGAAAGCTCTCCATGACCCAGGAGGAGGAAGTCCTGGACATTGACGAGGAGCAGTACCGGAAGGAACATATCAACACCCGCCTGTACGGGTATTTGAGGGTTCCCAAGGAACGGACCCTGACCCAGAACAAAAAGGCCCCGTCCCCCTTATCGGATGCGGCGGCCATGGAATCCATTGCCTATGAGGCCATCCGCCAGATGGAACCGGATACCTATTATATCATTGGGGCCGGAACCACTACCCGGGGGATCATGGAGGTTCTGGGGCTTAAGAACACGCTGATCGGCGTGGATCTGATCCGGAATAAGGAGCTGGTGGCCAACGATCTCGGCGGTAAAGAGCTTCTTTCCTATATAAAGGGGAAGAGGGCAAAGATGATCGTAACCATCACCGGCGGCCAGGGATACCTCTTTGGCCGCGGAAACCAGCAGCTGACGCCGGATGTGATCCGGGAAGTGGGAAAAGAAAATATCATCATTCTGGCCACAAAAACAAAGCTGGCTTCCCTTTCCGGGAGACCGCTTCTGGTGGATACCTATGATGAGGAACTGAATCATTCCCTGTGCGGATATTATAAAGCGATCTCCGCCTACGGGGAGGCCACCGTATGTAAGGTGGCAGAGGAATAAGAGAAAAAGCCGTCTCTGCGGAGGCCCCTGGGGGCCGTCCGGGAGGCGGTTTTTTGTACCGGAGCCTGCGCGGGGGCATAAAGCCTTGATATTTACAGGCAGAAGAGCTATTATAAAGGAGAAAAGATCGTTTTGCATATACGAAGGAGGAGCAGAGATGAAAAAGAGAAAAACAGCAGCATTTTTAGCGGCCCTGATGGTCTGCGCCTGGGTTCCCCAGGCAGTTCCGGGAGATTCCGGCGTTCTTGTGGCCGAGGCCCACAGCGGCCGCACAGACCGGTACGGCGGCCACCGGGACAATAAAAATAAGAGCGGACTGGGCAGTTACCACTATCACTGCGGCGGCCATCCGGCCCATCTGCACGAAAACGGCGTATGCCCCTATGCATCCTATGTGGAGGAGGCTGCTCCAGCGGTTTCCCCAGAGGAGACAGCTGCGGAGGTACCGGAGAATCTGTCCATGGTCTTTGATCCCATCTACTACGCGGATCACAATCCGGACCTTTACGAGGCCTTTGGATACGATACGGACCAGCTCCAGGAGCACTTCCTCACCTGCGGCATGAAGGAAGGCCGGCCCGGCTGCGCGGATTTCAATGTGGCAGTATATAAAGAACAGAATGCAGACCTGGCGGCGGCCTACGGAGATGATCTGGCAGCCTACTATACCCATTATATGGGCTGCGGCCACGGCGAGGGGCGCGTCTGCCATTAAGGGGGGAAGAAAGGCGAAGTGATGGACCACATCAGAAAAGCAACCGTACAGGATGCTTCAAGGATAGCAGAAATACTGATCTTTACAAAGAGAATGAATTATAGAGATATTTTTCATGATGACAAAGTCTCATTTGGCGAGATGCAGGTTTACCCGCTGGTGCTGGACTATATGAGCAATCCAGAAAGATTGGAAAATATCTGGGTGTATGACGACGGGATCGTCAAAGGAATGGTTCATATAGAAGGCGGAGAACTTGCAGAGCTCTATGTGGATTCTTTTTTTCAAGGAGAAGGCATAGGGGGAGCGCTTGTGGAATTTGCGGTCCGCATGTTTGGGGTTCAGAACCTGTTTGTATTGGAAAAAAATGTCCGTGCGATCCGCTTTTATCAGCGTCATGGCTTTTCGTTAACACATGAACGGCAGATCCAGGAGGGGACTGCAGAATATAAAGTTAGGATGAAGCGGCTACTCCCGGTGGAACAGGCTGAAAATCGTGAAATTTAGAACTTGATAAATAAGACAGGATGCAAGCCATGGGCCGTCTCCGGTGTTATGCCGGGGGCGGCCTTTTTATAACAATAGCTGAAAGAAGAAAATTTGTACTTAGCCATTTGAAATGACATATTGGAGCCGGTCATTAAGTTCTTAACTTATTGATAAAATATCATATAATTAAGATAAATACGCATTAATAAAAAACGGAGTTTTTATAAAAAAACATAAAATATATTGTATTTTAAATATTATAAAAATATAACAATGAAAATATATTATATATAACAAAAATCGATATCATATTGATAATAATCAAAAAATAATATATAATATAGTAGAATATCTGTATGCAATGCGAAAACAACGAAAGTTTCAAATAAAAAACGTTATATAAATTCACAGATAATATAAACGGTTTAAGTTATTTAGGAATACAGGAGGAGGGGATATTTATGAATGAATTTTGCTCTATAGAATAATAAAAACTTGTTTTTGATAGTGGAAAGCAAAAAATACGGAAATCCTTCATAAGAAACGTGTTAATGTATTATCGTAAACTAAATACAGAAGGGAGTTATTTAATGAGTGGGAACAGCTTCAATAATATAAAAATGTTTTTTAGTGCATGTTTTTTTACAGCCTGTATCTTCTCTTTTCCGATTATATCTTTGGCTGATACAACGGTCTATATTGGTAAAGATAGGGTGAATATTGCAAATGGAAGCCCAAATTTTACTGTAGGCGGGTACGTTACATACAATACTAATAATGGAGAGGTACTTGATGTTGCAAGTATGAAACAGTGGGTTGAAAATGAAGGCGTATATGATGTGGACCTTGCTCGATTTCTTGCTCGGAATGGAACAGATACAAATTAAATGGCAACAGAATGGCCTTTGGGTGATCCGATCTCCGGAGGAGAGAGTGCTTATATAGAAGCAGATTGGCATAGCCTTTGTAATTCAGCAGGAAAAAGCCATGTTTATGATAAAAATAGTTCTGACAAGTTTGCGTCTACAGACATGGCTTCTGGTTACAACTATGGCCTTATGGGTGGATGGCTCAGTTATTGGTTTGTAGATCATAGGGTAGACAAATTTCATAGTTAGCATGTAAAAGATTAATGCAGATGTAAAATAGACTTTAAATATTCATGTTAGAAAATAAAAGATGTTACAGTAATGTATGAAAAGATATGGTTAGATTTAAATGGTTAAAGGTGTAAATATATATACATAAACCAAGAACAAATTGAATAATATAATAAATTACCCAGAAAAGTCTGGGGGAAAGGAGATGTCCAATCGTAGTTTGATAGGATTGGATGATATAAGAGAATTTATGAAGATTCAAAGACTGATAGCAATAATTGTTTTAAGTATAAGTACTCTGTTTCTTTGTGCCTTTACAGACGATTCTATGGTACAATTGTCTCATGGGGACAATCATAATGTTAATGTAACCTACCATAATGCACAACTAAAGAATGATATTCTGACGGTTACGGCTAGTTACGATAGTAGCGGTGAAGCTTTTCAGATAGGACAAGACATAGTCGTATCGACGGATCCAAATTTTGAAACTCCATTAAAGATAACAAATTGTCGGGTAGTAGACGAAAATTATATTTATCAGTTTAATATCGAAGATTCAAGTAAGATAGATACAATTTATATTCGGCCACCAGTGCTGTATAAGGCGGTTGAAACAGTACCTGTAAAAGTGCCGTTGATGGAAGGTCAGATTGTGCAGAGGAGTATAGAGGCAACAGATTTTAAAACAGCAGGATTAGATTGGTTTTTAATTGATTCAATTAGTGTTGAAGAGGCCTCGGAAACTCTTTTTTTAGTAAGAATCAATATAACTTCTGATGCAGAAGAACTTCCGCGTCTTGCGAGAATCCATACAGAAGGCATGGAGTTGGGAGGACTAACAGTTCTTTATTTTGATGAAGAGGATATTTTTACAAAGGGAGAATTTTTATACTATATTGAGGGAGATAAGGAAGAGGATATTGTATCTAAACTTGAAAAATCCTTTTTGGTTGTAGAAAACGCTCTCATTCGTATGGATGAAACAAAAACAAGGAGTTCTTTAAATGTAAAAGCACTTCCAGTTGCTGTAGAGGAAGGACAGTAAAGGGGGGGAAAGAAATGAAGCTTACATGGATCCAACGGCTGGTTTTACTGATCCTGTTTTCTTTCCTTTTGTCGGGCTGTAAAGGCGATATGACGGATACAGGAAATGAAACGGATATTCCGGATAAGAACGCAGTGGTGACAGAGAGCATGTCAGAAGAGCTGCCTGTGGAGCAGACTGAAGAATCCACTTCTGTTCTGGTCCAGGATCTTGGGGAGCTTTTATGCGAGAGGGATTCTGTCCGGGATCTTATGCTGGTGGTGGACCGCCGGGGGCTGGATGATATCACGGTCATGACCAGCCAGGAGGAAAGAGAGCGGATCCTGGACGAACTGTATGCGGCGGACCTCAGTGGATTTGAGAGCGCCGGCCCCAGGGAGGCGGGGGGAATCGTGGAAAAGTATAAAATCCAGACCGATGAAATGGAGGTTTCCCTTTCCATTTATCAGGACATGACTGGAAATTATCAGTATATCACGATTGCTGGCCCGGACAGACGTCCCATATCTGAGATCAAGGGGCCTGCGGGAGCATTCGATTTTCCCAGGCTGGGGAAACTGGCGGCTGAGGTAAGGACAAATACAGAGGATCCGCTGTATTCGGGAACTGCTTCTGTTCCAGAGTCTGGATATGAAACAAAAATGAACAAGCTGGCCTGTGGGTATGCCCTTTATTTTTTTGAGACGGCGCTGAGGGAAGAGGCAATGGAAGCCCCTGGTGAAGGAGAAAGCTTTGATGTCCAGATAAAAATAGGAGAGATGGTTTACCAGCTGCAAAGCGATACGGGATATTTTTCCAGAACAGACAGCCAGGGGACCAGCTATGGGAAACTGGCGGAGGACGCCCTTCTGGTCGTTCTCACTGAAGCACAGGTTGGACACAGTCTGAAGGAGCCGTGATATTCCATGACGGGAAAATGGCTGTGGGGTAAAACATAAAAACGCAGCAGATACTATGGGCCGTCTCCGGTGATATGCCGGAGGCGGCCTTTTTTGCACCGTTTGCATAAAAACCGTTTCTTCATTCATTTTTAATGACACATCTGGAATCTTCACCCCATTTTAAAATCCCCTGTGGTATGGTTATAGCCGTAAGGAGGGATCGTTATGACAGCGATTTTAAGAGCCTTCCGGGAGGCGGAAGAGCGCTTCGACCGCAGGGCGGAGTATTTTGCATCGCATCATCCGGTCATGGCCTTCTGGACCATGTTTGTTGGGATACCATTGTTTATCCTTATGACCGTATCGGCGAGTACACTGGTCCTGACGCTGCCCTTTGCCATGGTATTTGGCTGGTATTAATAAAACTTTAATACCGGAGGATGACTGTTAATCCTGTTTTAAGGCCAATGGTGATAGAATGCTTCATGCAAAGGAGGAATGAGCTATGATGGATGCTGTAATGCTTGCGGCACTTATATGTTGTTTCGGGCTGGTAAAGCTGTTTGCAGATTTCTGCGAAGGCCAGGTGGACCGGTAGGGAGAATTGGCGCAGAGGTCCCGATGTGGGACGGAAGAGAATATGACAGAAAAGAACGGGAGGAGGCGTGGATATGGCAGGATTGGGCGTGCTGGTCGCAGCGCTGGGAGTTTACCTGGTGTATGCACTGATTAATCCGGAAAAACTATAAAGGCTGCGGTCACAGAGGTCCTGATGGGCGCAGAAGTGAAAAAGGCAGGAGGAAAGAAATATGTTGCAGATTATGCTGACGCTGACGGCATTTATGGTTCTGGTGATTCCCATGGGACACTATTTATACCATATCGCCGTTGGGCAGAAAACATTCGCAGACCCGGTCTTTGATCCGGTGGACCGTTTGATCTATAAGCTTTGCGGTCTGAAGGGAGAGGATATGGGGTGGAAAAAATACGGTCTCTCCCTTTTAATGGCCAATGCGGTCATGGTACTGATCGGATATGCGGTCCTGCGGCTCCAGGGAATATTATTTTTTAACCCCAATGGCATTGGAGCTATGGAGGAGAGCCTGAGCTTCAATACGATCATAAGCTTTATGACCAATACAAACCTCCAGCATTATTCTGGTGAGAGCGGTCTGTCTTATGGATCCCAGATGGGGGTCATTATCTTTATGATGTTTACCTCGGCAGCCAGTGGCTATGCAGCCTGCATGGCGTTTTGCCGGGGGCTGGCTGGGAGACAGCTTGGGAATTTTTATACAGATATGGTGCGGATCACCACCCGGGTGCTGGTTCCAGCGGCTTTTTTGGTGGGACTGTTCCTGGTAAGCCAGGGAACGCCGCAGACAATGATCGGAAATCTTACGGTGAAAACTGTGGAGGGTTCATATCAGGATATTGCCCTGGGCCCGGTGGCTGCCCTGGAGTCCATCAAGCACCTGGGCACCAACGGAGGCGGCTTTTTTGGAGCCAACTCTGCTACGCCTTTTGAGAATCCCACGGTTCTCTCCAATATGGCAGAAATGCTTTCTATGATGCTTCTTCCTGGCGCGTGTGTCGTGACCTTTGGACTGATGCTTCACGACAGGAAACAGGCTGCGGGCAGGGAAACTGTCAGGAGGGAAAGGGAAGAGCGACTGGCTGGATCGGCCACAGACAGAAAAAAGTGCAGGGCCATGATAGGAGGCCAGGGAGCGGCTGTATTCGGCGCGATGACCGTGATTTTTCTGGTGGGACTTTCCATTTGCTTTTTTTCAGAAAAGGCAGGAAACCCAGTGATCACCCAGATGGGGATCGATCAGTCGGCTGGCAGCATGGAGGGAAAGGAAGTTCGGTTCGGGATTCCCCAGTCGTCCCTGTTTACGACGGTCACGACCTCCTTTACTACCGGTACGGTCAACAATATGCATGATACCCTGACGCCATTGGGCGGTATGGTGCCCATGCTCCACATGATGCTGAACTGCGTATTCGGCGGTAAGGGCGTGGGATTGATGAATATGGTCATGTATGTGATCCTGGCTGTTTTCATCTGTGGCCTTATGGTTGGACGGACTCCGGAATATTTAAACAAGAAGATCGAGGGGAAGGAAATGAAGCTTGTGGCCATGGTGCTTCTGATACATCCGCTTCTGATCCTGGGCTTTTCTGCACTTGCTGTATCTATGCAGGCAGGACTGGACGGGATCACGAACCCGGGCTTCCACGGTTTAAGCCAGGTGCTCTATGAGTATTCATCTTCGGCAGCCAACAATGGCTCTGGCTTTGAGGGACTGGCAGATAACAGCCTGTTCTGGAACATGACCACAGGTCTTGCCATGTTTTTCGGCCGGTATCTGGCGATCATCGCACAGCTGGCGATCGCAGGCTCCCTTCTTGGAAAGCGGAGGATCAATGAGTCCGCAGGCACCCTTCGCACGGATACGGTCACCTTTATGGTCGTTCTTATATTTATCGTATATATATTTGCCGCGCTGACCTTCTTCCCAGCCCTGGCTCTGGGTCCCATTGCGGAGCATTTGTCCTTATGGCTGTAAGGCAGGCGGCGTTTATGAATTTCCGGCCAGAGCCGGAAGGGAATAAAATGACGAGGAGAGAACAGCATGTCAAAGAAAAACAGTACAAAATTTGTCACACGGGATATTCTGAAGTCCTCCCTGGAGGGGGCCTTCCAGAAACTGGATCCCAGATATATGATAAAGAATCCGGTGATGTTCGTGGTGGAGGCTGGATGCCTTGTGACCCTTCTTCTGACCGTTTTCCCGACCTTGTTTGGAGGAAAAACCGAATATCAGCTTTATAACGGAATTGTCACCGGAATTTTGTTCATCACAGTCCTGTTTGCTAATTTTGCCGAGTCAGTGGCAGAGGGACGGGGAAAAGCCCAGGCGGCTTCCTTGAAAAAAACAAAACAGGATACAAAGGCCAGACTCCTCCTTTCAGATGGCAGCGAAAAGATAGTCAGCGCCTCGGAACTAAAAAAGGGCGATCTGGTGCTGGTAAGGACCGGAGAAGTGATCCCCAATGACGGTGAGATCATGGAAGGAATCGCCTCTGTGGACGAATCTGCGATCACTGGTGAATCAGCCCCGGTCACCCGGGAGGCCGGAGGGGATTTTTCATCTGTGACAGGAGGGACCACAGTGGTTTCTGACTGGCTGAAGATCCGGATCCAGGCAGAGCCGGGCCAGTCCTTTCTGGATAAGATGATCTCCCTGGTGGAGGGGGCTTCCAGACAGAAAACACCCAACGAGATCGCTTTGAATACGCTGTTGATCGTTTTGACACTGATCTTTTTGATCGTGGTGGTGACGCTGTATCCCTTTGCCTCTTATCTGGGGGTGGATATCCCGGTTTCCTGGGCCATTGCCTTGATGGTATGCCTGATTCCCACAACCATTGGCGGTCTTCTTTCAGCCATTGGTATTGCGGGGATGGACCGTGTGACCAGGTTCAATGTTATTGCCATGTCTGGAAAGGCTGTTGAGGCCTGCGGGGACGTAGATACGATGATTCTTGATAAGACCGGGACGATTACTTTTGGAAACCGGCTGGCTGCCGAGTTTTATCCAGTAAAGGGGGCTTCCAGGGAAGAATTGATCCAGTTCAGCGTCATGAGTTCTCTGCTGGATCCGACGCCGGAGGGTAAATCCACGGTGGAATTGGGGAGGAAACAGGGATGCATTTTGGGTGCAGAAGTTCCAGCCGGGATGACATTTGTGGAATTTACGGCCCAAAGTAAAATGAGCGGCGTGAACATGGCGGACGGTACGATCGTACGGAAGGGAGCCTCCTCTGCAGTCCAGGCCATGGTAAAGGAAATGGGGGGCACGATTCCGGAAGATCTGGAGGAGATCGTGAACCGGGTATCCAATCTGGGAGGAACGCCTCTGGCAGTTGCTGTGGGAAAGCGGATCCTTGGAGTGATCTATCTAAAAGATACTGTAAAGCCGGGTCTGGCGGAACGATTCGCAAGACTTCGTGAGATTGGGATAAAGACCGTTATGTGTACTGGAGATAATCCTCTGACAGCGGCAACCATTGCCAGAGAGGCAGGTGTAGACGGCTTTATTGCTGAGTGTAAGCCGGAGGATAAAATTGCAGCGATCAAAAAGGAGCAGGCAGAGGGAAAGCTGGTGGCCATGACCGGAGACGGCACCAATGATGCTCCGGCTTTGGCCCAGGCAGATGTGGGACTGGCCATGAATTCTGGCACCCAGGCGGCCAAGGAGGCAGCCAATATGGTGGACCTGGACTCGGATCCCACGAAGATCCTGGAAGTGGTGGAGATCGGAAAACAGCTTTTGATCACCAGGGGTTCCCTGACGACCTTCAGCATCGCCAATGATATTGCCAAATACTTTGCCATTATACCGGCTATGTTCACCATGATCCTGCCCCAGATGAAGGTTTTAAATATCATGGATCTGGAGACCCCGGCCAGTGCCATTCTTTCGGCATTGATCTTCAATGCCATTATCATACCGGCGCTGATCCCCATTGCCATGCGGGGAGTCAGGTATAAGCCTATGAAGGCAGAAAAGCTGCTTCTTCGGAATATGGGGATCTACGGAGTGGGCGGTGTGATCGTTCCGTTCATCGGTATTAAACTCATTGACCTTGTGGTTGCGCCCATGCTGGCGATGATCGGTATGTAGGAGGAAAGCTCATGAGAACCTTTGGAAAAATGTTAAAAACAGCAGTGATTTTTTGTGCAGTTATGATGGGGCTCTGCTCCTTTCTGTATCCCATGGCTCTTACAGGGGTCAGCCAGCTAACGATGAAGGAAAAGGCAAACGGAAGCCTTATCAATAAGAATGGAGATCCGGTTTCCAGTGCCGAGGAGGCCGTGGGTTCTGAACTTTTAGGGCAGGCATTTACCGAGGATTATTATTTCCGCGGACGAGTCTCTTCTATAAATTATAACACGTATACGGAAGAGCAGAAGGAAAATGGTGAGTACGGAGGAGTTTCCTCTGGTAGCTTTAATTATGGAAACTCCAATCCGGATCTGAAAGCCCGGGTAAAGGAGGATCTGGAAGCTTTTCTTGAGTCCCATCCAGGAGTAAAGAAAGAGGAGATCCCATCAGACCTTCTGACGGCTTCCGGCTCTGGTCTGGATCCTCATATCAGTCCCGAGGCTGCCAGGATCCAGATCGCAGCAGTGGCCCGGAATTCAGGCCTTTCTGAAGAAAAGGTGAAGGAGATCGTGGAGGGCAATACGGAACACAAGTTCCTGGGGATCTTTGGCGAGGAGCGTGTAAATGTGTTAAAGTGCAACCTGGAAGTGGCAAGGGCCATGGGGCTCATATAAATGGAGCATATCGGAATGGAAGAAATGAGACCGGATTCGGAGCAGTTTTTGAAGCGGATCCAATATGAGGAAAAACGGGAGCAGGAAAAAAACCGGGGGAAGATGAAGGTTTTCCTTGGTTATGCAGCTGGAACAGGAAAGACCTACGCCATGCTGGAAGCGGCTCATGAGGCAGAAAAGAGTGGGATCGATGTGGTGGCCGGTTATATCGAGCCTCATAACAGGCCTGATACAGAAGCTCTGAGGGAGGGCCTTGAGGAAATTCCTCCGCTGATGGTGGATTATAAGGGGATCCAGCTGCGGGAATTCGATCTGGATGCAGCGCTGAAGCGGAGGCCACAGCTTCTGCTGGTGGATGAGCTGGCCCATACCAATGTCAGGGGATGCAGAAATGAGAAGCGGTATCAAGATGTGATGGAGCTTCTCCAAGCGGGGATCAGTGTATATTCCACGGTCAATATCCAGCATCTGGAGAGTCTGAACGATCTGGTGGGGAGTATTACAGGGATCCAGGTCCGGGAACGGATCCCGGATTATGTTTTTGACCAGGCGGATCAGGTGGAGGTCATAGATATTGAGCCGGACGATCTGATCCGTCGTATGAAGGAGGGAAAGATATACGGAGAGAGCCAGGCGGAACGGGCGCTCTCCAATTTTTTCCGGCGGGAAAAGCTGGTGGCTTTACGAGAGATCGCCTTGAGGCGGACGGCAGACCGGGTCAGCCGGATGGCGGAGGAGGAAAGGAGTCTTTCCGATAACCAGGATTATCATATAGGAGAGCATATCCTGGTCTGCATTACGGCGGCTCCATCCAGTGCCAAAGTGATCCGGACGGCTGCCAGGCTGGCAGACGCGTTCCGGGGCAGGCTTACAGGGCTGGTGGTAGAGACTGCAAAGATCCGGGAGGCCGATGAAAAGACAAAGGCGGCCTTGAGGGAAAATATGGAAATAGCCAAGGTCCTGGGAGCCAGGGTCGTTACGGTCTGCGGCTCTGATGTGGCCTCTCAGATCGCCCAGTATGCCAGGATCAGCAATGTATCAAAAATCGTTTTGGGGAGGACCAATCATCTTACCATCCGGCCCATGTACCGGTCAGAGCTTTTGGAAAAGCTTACCTACCTGGCCCCCAATATAGACGTATACATCATACCGGATATGCGCCAGACCAAACGATACCATCCGTCCCAGATGGAAAAAAGGAAGAAAGGGGATTGGAGAAAAACGGTTCTGGATCTGTCACTCATTACGGCTGTGATGGCAGCGGCAGCGTTTCTGTCCTTAGCATTTCTGAAGCTGGGACTTTCGGGATCGGATCAGATCATACTATATCTTCTGGGTGTCCTGATCTCCTCTTATATTGCGGACCGGAAGATCTACTCCTTATATTCCGCTCTTCTGAGTGTTGTTTTATATAATTTTTTCTGTATAGAACCGCTTTACAGCTTAAAAGCTTACGACAGGGGAGACTCTGTTACCTTTATCCTTCTGTTTTTCTCCGGGTTCTTCGCTGCGGCAATGACAAGAAAGCTAAAGCAGCAGAACGCGGAAAGCGCCAAGATCGCATACCGGACAGGACTTTTGCTTGAAAACAGCCAGAGGCTCCGTCGGTGCCGGAGGGAAAAAGAGGTCTGGGCGCTGACAGCGGCCCAGGCCGGAAAACTTTTAAATTTATCGGTGCTGATCTACCCGGTGGATAAAAAGGGGCGTTTGGGAACAGCGATGGTGTTTCCCCGGCCGGGAATGTCAGAAGAAGAATTTTCTGTTTGCCTCAGTGCCCGGGAAAAGGGAGTGGCCCAGTGGACGGCGGCCAACGGACACCGGGCAGGTGCCTCGACACATACGCTGCCGGATTCCCTGGCGTTGTATCTGCCGATCCAGGATGAGGATCAGGTAAAGGGGGTCATGGGAATTTATCTGGAGGAACGCCGTCCCATTGCAGAGTTTGAATATAATCTTCTGACAGCCATGCTCAGTGAAGCCGCCGTAAAGCTTAAGGATACCTTTCCACAGGAATAAATGCTCCTGTCTCTGCCCGTCTTCATACAATATTAATACAGATTCTTATATACTCATACCGGCTTAATGCGTTTAAAGATATAATAAGGATGCAATAAAGACCATATTAATAAGAAGATTTACAGGCAGGTGCGGAATATGTGGCAGAACCTCAAGTGGGAGATCAATGCAAAGTTTAAAGAAAAGATACACAGACACGTTTCCTCGTTCCAGGTGATCATCTTGGGCTTTATGCTGGTGATCCTTCTGGGCAGCCTTTGTCTGACGCTGCCCCTGGCCACCAGGGACGGACAGGGCGCGTCCTTTCTGGACGCTCTCTTTACATCCACCTCGGCGGTATGTGTGACCGGACTGGTGCCCCATGACACAGCCTCCTACTGGTCCGTGTTCGGACAGGCGGTGATCCTGTTTCTGATCCAGATCGGAGGCATGGGCGTGGTGACAGTCTCTGTGGCAGTGGCTATTTTCTCGGGCCGGAAGATCAGTCTTATGCAGCGGAGCACCATGCGGGAGTCCATTTCCGCTCCCCAGGTGGGCGGTATCGTCCGTATGACGGAATTTATCCTGAAAACGGTATTTCTGGTGGAGCTTCTGGGAGCTGTGGCCATGGCTCCAGTGTTTGTACGGGATTTTGGCTTCCTTAAGGGAGTCTGGTATGCCATGTTCCACTCCATTTCCGCCTTCTGCAACGCGGGCTTCGATCTGATCGGGATCCGGTCTCCTTTTTCCTCCCTGACTACATACGCGTCCCAGCCAGTGATCAATCTGACGATCATGGCGCTCATCATCGTAGGAGGCATCGGCTTTCTGACCTGGGAGGATGTGAAGAGGAACCGGCTCCATTTCAGCCGGTACCGGATGCAGAGCAAGGTGATCCTGGTGACAACGGCAGTGCTGATCGCAGCTCCGGCCGTCTGGTTTTTCTTCTTTGAATTTTCGGAGCTGCCTCTGGGAACGCGGCTATTAAGCTCTCTGTTCCAGTCAGTGACGCCCAGGACTGCCGGCTTCAACACGGCAGATCTGACGAAAATGACTGAGGCAGGCCAGATGCTCATGATCGTTTTAATGCTCATTGGAGGCTCTCCCGGGTCCACCGCCGGAGGAATGAAGACTACCACCATTGCGGTGATCTTCTCCTCTGCCAGGGCAGTGTTCCGGCAGAAGGAGCGCGCCCATTTCTTTCAGCGCAGGATCCCGGAGGAGGCCATCCGCACTGCCGGAGCCATTCTTCTGATGTATCTGGGGCTGTTTTTGGCAGGCGGCATGTTCATCAGCTATGAGGAGGGGATCCCTCTTCTGGACGCATTATTTGAGACTGCCTCGGCCATCGGCACCGTGGGGCTGTCCCTTGGCGTTACGCCGGAGCTGGGACGGATCTCCCAGCTGATCCTCATCGGTCTTATGTTCTTTGGCCGGGTGGGAGGACTTACGATCATTTACGCGGCTGTACCCAGCCGCTGTGTCAGCGGATCCGCGTTCCCGCAGGAACGGATCACAGTGGGATAAAGGAGGAATTAAATCATGAAATCTATACTACTGATCGGATTAGGAAGATTTGGAAGACATATCGCCATGAAGCTGGACGAGCTCCATCACCAGGTCATGGCCGTGGACACAGATGAAAAGCGGGTGGAGGCGGTGCTTCCCTATGTGACCAATGCCCAGATCGGAGACGCCACAGACGAGGAATTTTTAAGCTCCCTGGGAGTGCGGAACTTTGACGTCTGCATCGTAGCCATTGGGGACAATTTCCAGAGTTCCCTGGAGACCACCTCCCTTTTAAAGGAGCTGGGAGCGGGCTATGTGGTATCCAGGGCAGCCAGGGACGTCCAGGCCAAATTCCTTTTGAGGAATGGAGCGGACGAGGTGGTGTATCCAGAAAAACAGCTGGCTGCCTGGACCGCCATCCGTTACAGCGCAGACCACATTTTTGATTATGTGGAGCTGGATGAGGAGCATGCGATCTTTGAGGTGGCAGTCCCGGAGGGCTGGGCGGAAAAGACCATCGGCCAGCTCAATGTGAGAAGAAAATACAACATAAACATCATGGCCCTGAAGCATGATGGAAAGATGAAGCTGAATATCTCGCCGGATACGGTCCTTCCGGCAGAGGATACCATGCTGGTTCTTGGGAATATCCGGGATATCCAAAGGTGTTTCCACATTTAAAAGAAAGAAGTGACTCGTATGAAGGAAGCGATCCTGCTCTGTCTGGTATTGGCGTCATTTTATGGAAGCTGGCGTTTTATGGGGAAGGCAGACGCTTTTTTTGACAGCCTTGAGTTCCCGGACCAGAATGATATATAATAGTGGTATATTCCGGGAAGGAGACTGGCAATGACAGAAGAAAGACAAAATGCAGGGGAAGGCGGAAAAAGCGGCCAGCTGAAGATCTTTTTTGGATACGCAGCCGGAGTCGGAAAAACGTATGCCATGCTCCAGGCGGCACTTATGGCAGAGGAGCGGGGCATGGATGTGGTCATCGGCTCCATTGCACCGTATCGGTCGCTGGAGGACACAGCCCTGGCGGAGCGGCTTCGGGCCATGGAACGGCTGGAGAAATTTGACCTGGACCAGGCCATCCGGAGAAAACCGGATCTGATCTTAATGGACGACCTGGCCTGCGAAAATCCCAGAGGGAGCCGCCACTCCAGGAGATACCAGGATATCCGGGAGCTCTTGAAGGCCGGGATCAGCGTTTATACCACGGTCAGCGCCCAGAACATAGAAAGCCTGAATGATATCGTGACGGCCATTACCAGGGTCCCTGTAAAGGACAGGATCCCGGATTCGGTCTTTGATCATGCAGATCAGGTGGAGCTGGTGGATCTGGAGCCGCGGGAGCTTCTGGAGCGGCTCAGGAACGGGGCCCTGGCAGAGAAGGAAGGGGAGCAGACGCCAGAAACAGCGTATTTTGCAGTGGCCAGCCTGACGGCCCTGAGAGAGGTGGCCTTAAGGCGGTGTGCTGACCGGATCAATATGCTGACCAGGGGAGACGGAGCTGCTCATGGAGATGAGCACGTTCTGGTCTGTCTGTCGGCATCTCCCTCCAACGCAAAGATCGTCCGAACTGCGGCCAGGATGGCCAATGCGTTCCGTGGGGCATTTACGGCCCTGTTCGTAAAGACACCGGATCTGGCATATATGGATCAGGAGGACCGGAAACGCCTCCAGTCCCATATGCGGCTGGCAGAGCAGCTGGGAGCCAGGATCGAGATCCTGTACAGCGACGATATCCCGTTCCAGATCGCTGAATTTGCCCGGATCTCTGGAGTCTCAAAAATCGTCATCGGGCGCAGCGCCGCCACCAGGGATCATATATTCAGCAAGCCTACCCTGACCGAAAAGCTGATCTCCAACGCGCCGGATCTGGACGTATATATCATTCCTGACGCTGATCCGGGCTCTCCCTTTTACAGAAAACGGCATTTTGGGACGCGCCGCCACCTGGTCTTTTCGGCCGGAGATATCCTAAAAAGCATTGGGATCCTTCTGGCGGCCAGCTGCATTGGATTTTTTTTCTATAACCTGGGGGTCAATGAGGCCAACATCATCACCATCTATGTACTGGGGGTCCTGGTGACGGCCCTGGTGATAAAAAACCAGATTTACAGCCTGATCTCATCCGCCGTCAGTGTTCTGGTGTTCAATTTCCTGTTCACAGAGCCGCGCTATACACTCCAGGCATATGCTCCCGGGTATCCGCTGACCTTCAGCGTCATGTTCCTGTCGGCTTTCATCACAGGCTCTCTGGTGATGCGGCTGAAGAGCCATGCAAAGCAGTCGGCGGAGGTAGCCTTCCGTACCCGGATCCTGTTTGATACCAACCGGCTCCTGCAGCAGGCCAGGGGGCAGGAGGAGATCACTTCTGTATCTGCGGGCCAGCTGGTGAAGCTGTTAAAAAAGGACATTGTGGTCTATCCGGCGGAAAATGGAGTGCTGGGAGAGCCGCAGATCTTTCAGGCCGGGGAAACGGAGCCAGATGCCGGCTGTATCTCCTCCAGGGAGCGGGAGGTGGCCGCCTGGACCCTGAAAAATAATAAACACGCGGGAGCCACTACGGATACTTTTTCCGATGTCGGCTGCCTGTATCTGGCCATCCGTGTGGGAGAGAATGTCTACGGAGTCCTGGGGATCGTTATGGAAGGCGGAGAGCTGGACGCCATGGAAAACAGCATCCTCTTATCTGTACTGGGAGAATGGGCCTTTGCCCTGGAAAATGAAAAGAGCACAAGAGAAAAGGAGGAAGCCGCCGTCCTGGCAAAGAACGAGCAGCTGAGAGCCAACCTTCTGAGGGCCATTTCCCATGATCTCCGAACGCCTCTGACCTCCATTTCCGGAAACGCCAGCAATCTTCTGGCCATGGGCCAGGACTTTGACGAGGAGACGAGGAAACAGCTTTATACGGATATTTATGAAAATTCCATGTGGCTCATCAATCTGGTGGAAAACCTGTTATCCATCACCCGGCTGGTGGAGGGCCGTTTAAATTTAAATATCACCGAGGATCTGGTGGACGACGTGGTGGCCGAGGCATTGCGTCATGTGAATAAAAAAAGCGCAGAGCATACCATCGTTACAGAAAGCGGGGAGGAATTTCTCCTGGCCAGGATGGATCCCAGGCTGATCGTCCAGGTGATCATCAACATCGTCAATAACGCCATCGAATATACGCCCGCCGGCTCCCATATCACGATCCGGTCCGAAAAAAAGGACGGAACGATCATCCTTTCCATTGCCGACGATGGGCCCGGGATCCCAGATCAGGAAAAGCCCAGGGTATTCGATATGTTTTACAGCGGAGGGAATCCGATCGCCGACAGCCGGCGCAACTGCGGCATTGGCCTGTCCCTCTGCCGGTCCATCATAGACGCCCACGGGGGGGAGCTGACTGTTTCAGACAATGCGCCCCATGGAGCAGTCTTTACATTTACATTGCCAGCGGGGGAGGTACAGCTTAATGAATAAACCTTTGATCCTTGTGGTGGAGGATGACAGATCTGTAAACAATCTGATCACGACGATCCTGAAGACCCATGACTACCGGTATCTGACGGCCTTGAACGGTGCTGAGGCGGTGCTGGAGGCATCGTCCCATAATCCGGACATCGTACTCCTGGATCTGGGACTGCCGGATACGGACGGAGTGGACATCATAAAAAAGATCCGTACCTGGTCCAATATGCCCATCATCGTCATCAGCGCCAGGAATGAGGATAAGGATAAGATCGAGGCCCTGGACGCAGGGGCTGACGATTATGTGACGAAGCCCTTTTCCGTGGAGGAGCTGTTAGCCCGTCTGCGGGCTACCACCAGGCGGCTTTCGGCCTCGGGACAGACTCAGGCGGAGGACGCGGTGTTTGAAAACGGGGAGCTTCGGATCGAATACGCCGCCGGATGCGCGTGGCTTGGGGATAAGGAGCTTCATTTAACGCCCATTGAATATAAGCTTCTATGCCTTCTGGCCAGGAATGTGGGAAAGGTCCTGACCCACACGTATATTATGCAGCAGATCTGGGGCAGCAGCGGAGCCAGTGATATCGCTTCCCTGCGGGTGTTCATGGCCACCTTGAGAAAAAAGATCGATTCCAGCGTGGACGGTCCCCAGTATATCCAGACCCATATCGGTGTGGGATACCGGATGATGAAGGTCGAATAGGCTTGAGATTTGCCGGCTTTTGTGCTATTTTTAAATTATTGGACGGGATATACAGCCGCCGCGCCGTCTTCCTGGGATCCTGACAGGCCCCGCCTCCGGGCGGGAGGAGAAGGCTGGAGACTGAAACGAAAAAAGAGGAGGAACAGCCAGTGAACTTTAATGAGGAAGCTTTAAAGCTCCATGCAGAGCACAAAGGTAAGATCGAGATCAGGAGCAAGGTGCCCGTAAACACAAGGGACGATCTGAGCACCGCTTATACGCCGGGCGTTGCCGAGCCGTGCCGGAAGATCCATGCAGACAAAAAGGAAGTATATAAATATACGGCCAAGGGAAACCTGGTGGCCGTGGTCTCTGACGGGACCGCCGTTCTGGGGCTGGGAGATATTGGACCGGAGGCCGCTATGCCGGTGATGGAGGGAAAGGCGATCCTGTTTAAGGAATTTGGAAACGTAGATGCCTTCCCCATCTGCCTGGATACCAAGGACACTGAAGAGATCATCCAGGCTGTAAAGGCCATCGCCCCCTGCTTCGGCGGCGTGAATCTGGAGGATATCGCTTCCCCCAAATGCTTTGAGGTAGAGGCCCGTCTGGAAAAGGAGCTGGATATTCCGGTGTTCCACGACGACCAGCACGGAACCGCCGTTGTGGTCACGGCTGCCCTTTTAAATGCCTTAAAGGTAGTGGGAAAGAAGATCGAAGAGATCCATGTGGTGTTAAACGGTCCTGGATCTGCCGGGACAGCCATCATTAAAATGCTCCTGGCAGCCGGAGTGAAGCACATCATCGCCTGCGATGAGAACGGCATTCTTTATAAGGAACGGGGCGTGGGCATCAAGGACCATAAAGAAATGCTGTGCGGCATCACGAACCTGGAGGATAAGAGGGGAGATCTGGCAGACGCCCTTGTGGGAGCGGACGTGTTTATCGGCGTTTCCGTGGGCGGAGCCTTAAAGCCGGAGATGATAAAGACCATGGCCAAGGATCCCATCGTTTTTGCCATGGCGAACCCGACGCCGGAGATCATGTACGATGAGGCCATGGCCGCAGGCGTGAAGGTCATGGGAACGGGCCGATCCGATTTCCCCAACCAGATCAACAACGTCCTGGCCTTCCCAGGGATCTTCCGGGGCGCGCTGGACTGCGGAGCCCGTGATATCAACTATGATATGAAGGTGGCCGCCGCCCATGCCATTGCAGAGCTGGTGACCGACGATAAGCTGTGCGCCGAATACATCATTCCCGGGGCCTTAGAGCCGGGAGTTGCCGCCCATGTGGCGGAGCGTGTGGCAGAAGCCGCCGTAAGATCCGGAGCCATCCGGAAATAAACTGGATATCCTGAGAATATTTCATCACCCCTCTGTCATATACTGTATAACAGAGGGGTGAAAATATGTCTGACTATCGCAGATTGATTTCCTATATTTATGAATATGAAGGAAAAGAAAAGGGAAAGAATGTAGGCTTTGTAAAGCTGGAGGCCAGGAATGGGCAGTGCCGTCTGAACCTGAGCGTAAAGAAGGTGTATATGGGAAGCAGCGCCATCGGCGTGTTTCTTCTGTCCAAGGCCGGGACGGAGGTTTTCCTGGGAAACATCTTTATCCGCAGCGGAGCCGGAGAGTTCCGGGCTGTGGTGGATGCGAAAAATGTGGAGGGAAAAGGCGGGGGACTGGATACATATTATGGGCTGACCATCCATGACGTAAAGAATCCCTGGCGTTCCTATACGACGATCTGGGAGGATGCCGTGGAGCCGGAGACGCTGCCGGGATCCCTTCCAGGGGACCAGGGAAACGGAGATACTGTAAAAATGCTCCCGGCCCAGGAAATACTGCCGGGAAGCCCGGACCAGAGCGAAGAGGAACCGGTGATGGCCGTGGCCAGCGTGGTGCGGGAGATCGAGGCGGAGATCGCCCGGGAGGAGGAGCGGAGGAGCCGGGAGGAAATGATCCTGGATCCGGCATCCGCGCCGGAGATGCTGCCGGCGGGACCAGCCGTGCTGTCGGTCCCGGAGGAACTGCCATATTCCCCGCCGCCTGCGCCGTCCATTCCGGAAGGCCCGGCTGCGGCGCCGGAGCCGTCTGTGGTGCCAGCGCCAGAGGAGCTGCCGGGGAGGTCATCCGCACCGCCAGTACCCGAAGAGCAGCCAGTGAGGACGCCCGCGCCGCCAGTACCAGAGGAGCTGCCAGCAGGGCCGTCTGCACCGAAGGAGATACCAGATAGACCGGAAGCTCCGGTTTTCCCGGAGGAGCTGCCGCCAGCTCCGGCTCCTGGCATATCTCCGGCTGAGCCAGTCCGTCTGGTTCCGTATCCGGAGGGAGATCCGCCCGCGCCGGTTTCCCAGGCAGAGGGAGCCCCGTCAGAGCCGATTTCCCGTGCAGAGGGGGGACCATCCGTTACGGTTTCCCGTCCGGCAGGCAGCCCTCCCGCCGCCGCTTCCAGGCCAGGGACGGCCCTGCCGGAGCATGACTCCCGGCCTGCGGAGGCCAGGAAGCCTGGGCCAAACCCGTCGTCTCCCGTTTCCAGGCCCGGAGACAGACGGCCAGGGGCTGAAACAGCTCCGCCTTCCGGCCAGGCTGCCCCGGAAAAGGATTCTTCCCTTTCCCGCTCTCCGGAGCTGGAAAACCCGGAGGTCCTCAGATACCTCCAGGAAACAGAGGATGTGACGGCGGATCCGGAAAAGCTGTGGCAGGAGCTGCGGAAATCCTACCCGAAGATCCAGCCCTTTGATTATGAGAGCGGCTGCGAGATCTTAACGATCCGTCCCCAGGATATCGGCCGCCTGCCCAGGGAAAGCTGGGTGTACGGAAACAACAGCTTTCTGCTCCATGGCTATTACAATTTCCGGTATATCATCCTGTTCCGCCTTGGGAACAAGGACGGCCGCGCCCGCTATCTCATCGGAGTTCCCGGCCATTATTACAGCAGTGAGAAATATATGGCGTCCATGTTTGGATTCCCCAATTTTGTCCTGTCAAAAAAGCAGCCGCCCAACGACGGCCGCTTTGGATACTGGTATACGGATATCCGGGTGCGGTAAAAGGCTCTGGCTCCAGAGAATAAGAGAGGCCGGGTGTCTAGTAGTCGATGCCGCGGAGCTCTGCATGTCCCACAAAGGGCTTTACAATCTCCAGATAAGAGGTCAGCTCCGGGACGGTGCAGCTTGTGTATATGGGATTCAGTACACTGCCGGAATCAGAGAAGTTCTGGAGAAAATACAGGGGAGCCCCTGCGATCCATGGTCCGATCTTCTGGAAATCCTCCGCAGAGTGGAGCTCTCTGACCACGGTGGTACGGAATTCATAGGGAACAGCCCCGCTTTTTAAAAATTCAATACTTTCACGAATGTTTTCCATCTGGAGGGACGATACTCCGGCCACCGCCGGATACCGTTCCTCACATGCTTTTATGTCCATGGCCACATAATCGACGAGGCCTTTTTCACAGAGACGTTTCAGCACCTCCGGCCGGTAGCCGTTGGTATCCAGCTTGATCTGGTATCCCAGCGCCCGAACCTTCTGAATGAAATCCTCCAGATCCGGCTGGAGCGTGGGTTCTCCGCCAGTGATGGCAGCCCCCTCCAGGATCCCCCTGCGTTTTTTTAGGAAATCCAGCACCTCCTCGTCGGTAAAGGCCGCCGGGGCGTCGCTTCCCAAAAGGTCGCTGTTGTGACAGAAGGGGCAGCGGAAATTGCAGCCCCCGGTAAATATGGTTGCGGCCACATGGCCGGGAAAATCTAAAAGCGTCGTTTTCTGTAATCCGCAGATCTTCATAATATCCCATCCTTTCCACATGAATATACCACTCCTCCGGCTCCATGTAAAGCGGACGGCGGCTGCCGGTCTGGGCGGCTGGATGCGCCATTATTTTTGTGAGAAGGCCACCTGCGATGTATTTATAGAAAAAACAGAAGAAAAAACGACAGCTTTCTGCTATAATGGGAATATCGGAGGAAATGATGTACAGCTTTCCGGCTGGAAGGGAGGAATTTTCATGAAACATAAGGCAGTGAAAGAGCTCCTGCGTTTCGTCCTTGCCGTATTTCTGTCTGTATCAGCAGTGCTCGCCGTCAGCATTTTCATGAACGGCATGTACCTTCTGGGGATCCCCGATCCGGAGGACGTGCAGAGCGTTGTGGTGGAGTATCCCGGAGTCACGGATGAGAAGAAGGAATTCACGGACCGGGAGCATGTGGAGCAGGCGGTAAAGCTCACAGGATTTTTAAGATACGCCCTGTTTGAGGAGCCGGTCTCCGGCGGCAGCCCCATGATCACCATTACATACGTTCTGGATGACGGCAGGACGGTTTCCGTTTCAGCTGACCGGGAGACCGTATGGTGGAAGGGAAGGCCGCGGGCCATAAAGGACAGGGAAATGTTTATCAATCTGGCGGAGGGGATCTTTTTCCTCGAGGAGGTAAGCTGTCCGTAAGCGATGGTAAGCGGTTTATTTTTGCCGGGGCTGTAAAACGAATTCCTTGACACCGCTTTCCGGCCCGGTTAAACTTATATTCAGAATCATGAATCTGGGAGACAGCGTATGACACAGGAAGAAAAATATATGCGGGAGGCGGTGCGCCAGGCAAAAAAGGCGGCTGCCTTAAAGGAGGTCCCCATCGGCTGTGTGATCGTTTACGACGAAGCGATCATCGCCCGGGGCTATAACCGCCGCACCATTGATAAAAATGTCCTGGCCCATGCGGAGATCATTGCCATCCGCAAGGCATGCAGAAAGATCGGAGACTGGAGGCTGGAGGACTGCACTATGTACGTCACCCTGGAGCCGTGCCCCATGTGCGCCGGGGCCATCGTTCAGGCCAGGATCCCCCGGGTGGTCATCGGCTGCATGAATCCAAAGGCCGGATGCGCCGGTTCTGTCCTGGACATGCTCCATGAGGACGGCTTCAACCACCAGGCAGAGGTAGAGACCGGAGTGCTGGGAGAGGAGTGCTCCCGGATGATGAAGGACTTCTTCAAGGAGCTGCGAGAGGAAGGAAAACGGAAAAAAGCGGAGAAAACCGAAGAAATAAAGGAGGACAGCCATGCTGGTAATTAAAAACGGAACCCTGATCTCCATGGCAGGCATCTATAAGGAAAAATACGATGTTGCTGTGGAAAACGGGAAAATTGCGAAAGTTGAAAAAGAGATCGTCCCGGGGCCGGAGGACACGGTCATCGACGCCGCTGGAAAGCTGGTAACGCCAGGCTTCATTGAGCCCCACTGTCATCTGGGCATCATTGACGCCGATGGCCAGGACGGCAATGAGATGACCGGACCCATCCACCCGGAGCTGCGGGCCATTGACGCCATTGATTTTCACTGCAGCCTGTTCGACCGGGCTCTGGAGGCCGGCGTCACCACCGTAGCTGTGGGACCTGGCAGCGGAAACATCATGGGAGGCACCTTTGCCTATCTGAAGACCGCCGGAGCTACCTTAAACGAAAGGATCATGAAGGAGGAGGCTGCCTTAAAGATGGCCCTGGGAGAAAATCCTAAGGTTTCCTACGGGAAAAAGGGCCAGACCCCGTCCACGAGAATGGGCTCTGCTGCCCTGATGCGCCAAGCGTTCTATAAGGCGAAGGCATACCGGGAAAAATGGCTGGCCCATGAAGAAAAGCTGAAAAATGGAGAAGAATCCACCTTTACATATGATCTGGCCATGCACTCTCTGATGCGTGCCTTCGATGGAATGCTGGTAAAGATCCATGCCCACCAGGCCAACGATATCCTGACGGCCCTGCGGGTCGGAAAGGAGTTCGGGCTGAATCTGAGCATTGAGCACTGTACCGAGGGCTGGAAGATGATCGACGACTTAAAGGAAGCAAAGGCCCATTACATCATCGGCCCCACCGTAGGCGGAAAGAGTAAGCTGGAGGTGGAGGATAAGCGCTATGACGCCCCGGCGATCCTGGAGAGGGCCGGCGTGGAGTTTACCCTGACCACCGATTCCCATGTGATCCCCATGGAGGGCTTCTTATCCCAGGTGGCTGTGCTGATGAAACATGGACTCACAGAGGAAACGGCCTATAAATGCGTGACCATCCGGGCGGCAAAGGCCCTGGATCTGGCCGACGAGCTGGGATCCATCGAGCCGGGCAAGGCGGCGGACGTAGTGATCTGGGAATCCGAGCCCTTTAAGGCCGGAGGAAGGCCGCGGACGGTACTCATCAACGGTAAGATCCAGTACCAGACGGAAAATTAAGGAGGTGGCAGCCATGCTGATAAAAAACTGTATGCTGATCGACGGTGCAGATATTTTTGAAGAGATGAAGGACATCCGTATCGTAAACGGAAAGATCAAAGAGGTGGCGGACTGCCTCATGCCGGAGGGAGACGAGGAGATCATCGACGCCGAAGGCGCTCTGGTGACTCCCGGTATCGTGGAGCCCAGCTGCCAGGTGGGCGTCAACAGCCAGATCCATAGATTCGAGGAAAACGATGCCAATGAGGAGGGCCCCATTGTTCCAGAGCTGCGGGCTTACGACGCCCTGAATTTTGAGGACGAGGGCTTTTCCATGGCCCTGCGGGCCGGAGTGACCACAGTGGTAACAGGGCCTGGAAATGGAAACCTCATCGGAGGCACCTGCGCGGCCTTAAAGACTGCCGGGGCGTCCAGGGAAAAACGGATCATAAAGCCCGAGGCGGCTTACCGCTTCGTGCTCACCAGCGGGCCCAGGAAACGGTACGGCGGAAAGAACCGGGCGCCCCAGACGAGACTGGCTTCCGCGGCCATGATCCGGGATATCCTTTTTAAGGCGAAGGAGTACGCCAGAAAGGAAAAGGCGGGAGAAAGCCAGGAGTTCAAGCTGGAGCTGGCGGCCCTTTCCAGGGTATTTGACGGGATGCCGGTCCAGATGGCGGCCATGAAGGCCAACGATATGGAGACGGCGGTCCGCATCGGCGAGGAGTTCGGGCTGAACTATGTGCTGACCATGGCCTATGACGCCTCCCAGGTGATCCGGGATCTGGACAGAAAGGACCTCCGTTTTATCATCGGTCCCCTTTATGGGACCAGCTTTTCCGTGGAGGAAAATGGAAAATCCCTGTCTCTGGGAGCAGAGCTGGAGAAGGAAGGCGTCCATGCGGCCATTTCCACAGGCCATCCGGAGATGAATCTGGAGATCTTAAGCACCCAGCTGATCTTAATGACAGACCGGGGCTTAAGCCGGAAGGAAGCGCTCAAGGGTGTGACGGCTTATCCGGCAGAGTATATGGGAATTTCCTCCCGAGTAGGCACTCTGGAGCCTGGAAAGGACGCAGACCTGGTGATCTGGGACGGAGATCCACTGGAGTATGACGGCGGCGTAAAGCGCTTGTTCATCGACGGGGAGGAGATCGCCCTTTCATAGGCTGTGCTTTGGCGGCCCTCTTCCTTCCGGATCGTGTTTTTTCATCTTAGGCAGCAGATGCCTGAGGCTGCTGCGGACAGTAAAAGGGACTGCTCCGGAAGCAGGGAAAACGGCGGAAAACGGCGGGAATACTTGACAAAACCACGGCTTCCATGTATACTTAACTAATCCGCACAGCCGGGGAGTCAGCGGTGCCCTGTACCTGCAAGCCGCTAGAGCAGGGGTGATGTTCTGCCCCGGGTGTTTCACTGTGAAGCTGCCCCTGGTAAGAGGCGTTGACGTTTTGGTCTTACGCAATGGGAATCTCTGAACCGTGTCAGGGCAGGAATGCAGCAGCACTAAGGGGAACCTCTCATGTGCCGTGAGGGAGCCGGAACTGAGCAGGCTGCCAGGGTAACGTTTATGGTGGGCATTCAAAGCAGAACGTGCGGATAAAAGATATAATTAGGCCTGAAGGGGGTGCGGTGTTGAAAAACACCGTGCCCTCTTTCGCGTTGCGGGCAGGCTGAAATCTGTGAGTGTTCAGGTATGTGTCTTCTTGTCCGCGTGTGGCTAAAATTTTTCTTGCCCCTATGTTTCCTTTGTATTATAATGACATAATGGATGACGTGTACCTGTTTGACTCGTAACCGTCAGAACGGAACAGAAAGGATGGACCATATGAAACGAGTTGGTTTTCTTACAAGCGGCGGCGACTGCCAGGCGTTAAATGCGACCATGCGCGGCGTGGCCAAGGGCCTGTACCAGATCTATCAGGATGAGGTAGAAATCATTGGATTTGAAGACGGCTATAAAGGGCTTATGTATGCCAATTACCGTATGATGAAACGCTCTGATTTCTCTGGGATCCTGACAAAGGGCGGAACTATGCTGGGAACCTCCAGACAGCCCTTTAAGATGATGCGGGTTCCGGACGAAAACGGGCTGGACAAGGTGGAGCTGATGAAGCACACTTACTATAAGCTGAAGCTGGACGCTCTGGTGGTCCTCGGGGGAAATGGAAGCCAGAAAACAGCCAATCTCTTAAGCAAAGAGGGCTTAAACGTAGTAGGCCTTCCAAAGACCATTGATAATGACCTCTGGGGAACGGATATGACCTTCGGCTTCCAGAGCGCTGTGGATATCGCCACCAATGCCATCGACTGTATCCATACCACTGCCTCTTCCCACGGACGGGTGTTTATCGTGGAGATCATGGGCCATAAGGTGGGCTGGCTGACGCTGCACGCCGGTATTGCGGGCGGAGCCGATATCATCCTGCTTCCGGAGATCCCCTATGATCTGGACGCTGTGGTGAAAAAGATCAAGGAAAGGACCAGGGGCGGCAGCCGTTTCTCGATCCTGGCTGTGGCAGAGGGAGCCATATCCAAAGAAGAGGCGGCCATGTCCAAAAAGGAATATAAGAAAAAGCTGGAGGAACGGGCGCAGAAATACCAGTCTGTGGCCTATGAGATCGGAGCGAAGATCCAGGAGATGACCGGACAGGAGATCCGGGTCACGGTTCCGGGCCATATGCAGAGAGGCGGTGCGCCGGTGCCCTTTGACCGGGTACTTTCTTCCAGGATCGGCGCTCATGCGGCAGCTATGATCGAACGGGGAGATTTTGGAAAGCTGGTGGTCGTGAAAAACAACGTGATCACAGATATTCCCCTGGAGGAAAGCGCCGGAAAACTGAAATATGTGGATCCCCAGTCGGATATTATTAAAGAGGCAAAGCTTCTGGGGATCAGCTTCGGAGATAAATAAGAGATGTCATATACAGCGCTTTACAGGAAATGGCGGCCCCGGGTCTTCGGGGATGTGAAGGGCCAGGACCATATCGTTACGACTTTACAGAATCAGATCCGGTCAGAGCGGATCGGCCACGCCTATCTGTTCTGCGGGACCAGGGGAACAGGAAAGACCTCTGTGGCCAAGATCTTTGCTAAGGCAGTCAACTGTGAGCATCCAGAGGACGGAAGCCCCTGCGGAGAGTGTCCCAGCTGTCAGCAGATCCAGGCAGGCACATCCTTAAATGTGGTGGAGATCGACGCGGCCTCCAATAACGGCGTGGAGAATATCCGGGAGATCCGGGACCAGGTCCAGTATCCGCCCACCGAAGGAAAGTACCGGGTCTATATCATCGATGAGGTGCACATGCTGTCCACTGGCGCCTTCAACGCCCTGCTTAAGACGCTGGAGGAGCCGCCGTCCTATGTGATCTTTATCCTGGCCACCACGGAGGTCCATAAGATCCCGATCACGGTGCTTTCCAGGTGTCAGAGATACGATTTCCGGCGGATCACGGTGGATACCATTGCGGACCGGTTAAAGGAACTGACCGATGCAGAGGGCATGGCGGTGGAGGACCGTGCCCTGCGGTATGTGGCGAAGGCCGGGGACGGCTCCATGCGTGATGCACTGAGCCTTCTGGACCAGTGCGCGGCCTTCCATTATGGGGAGACCCTTACCTATGAGAATGTACTGGACGTACTTGGAGCTGTGGACAACCGGGTGTTCCGGGAGCTGTTTGGCGCCCTGAGGAACGGGCAGACAAAAGATTGTATCTTAAGACTGGAAGAAATGGTGATCCAGGGCCGGGAGCTTTCCCAGTTTGTGGCAGATTTCATCTGGTTTTTGCGGAATCTCCTGATCTTAAAGACGGCGGATGAGGCGGAGGAGCTTCTGGATATGTCGGAGGACAATCTGAAGCAGCTCAGGGAGGATGCGGCTTTGGCCGATGAAAATGTGCTGATGCGGTATATCCGTGTGTTTTCCGAGGTCCTGAATCAGATCCGGTTTGCGGCCCAGAAGCGGGTCCTTGTGGAGCTGGCGTTTATCCGGCTGACGAAGCCCGAGATGGAGCAGTCCATGGATGCGGTGCTGGAGCGGCTGGAACGGCTGGAACGCCAGATGGAGGAAGGGATCCCGGCGGCCCCGTGGCCTGGAAACATGGCCGGGGACGGAAGCCAGCCAGCCCTGCCCCAGGCGGTACAGCCCCAGGCCCCGTCTCTGGAAAGCAGAGAGGCGGAGCCCAGGACGGTGACCCTTCCTAAAGCCCAGCTGGAGGATCTGAACCTGATCCGGAATGAGTGGGGAAAGATCGTCCGGGAGATGGGAATGTCCATACGGCCCAGCTTCCGGGAGACGGTGGTAGAGCCGGCGGGCGACAGCTGCCTGTGCATCGTATTCAGCGATGCCATGAACTTCAGCATGGGGAGCCGCCCCAGCATCCTTGGGGATCTGGAGCGCCATGTAGAGCAGGCCTACGGGAAATCCATCTATTTTAAGGCGCGCCTCAGGGAAAGCGGCGAGCGTCTGGATACCAGGTATATTACAGACGAAGAGCTGAGGGAAAATATCCATATGGATATCACCATAGAGGATTAAGGAACTGTCCGCAGTCCGATATGCCTGGGGGCAATAAAAAATATCAAAAACAGGTAAAAATAGAAATAAACAGAAAAAACGAAAAGAATATGCAGGAGGAAAGAATCATGGCGAAACGCGGTGGTTTTCCGGGCGGTATGCCCGGTAATATGACAAATTTAATGAAACAGGCCCAGAGGATGCAGCGTCAGATGGAGGAGAAGACCAAGGAGCTGGAGGAAAAGCAGTATACGGCAGCAGCCGGCGGCGGTGCAGTGACGGTGACCGTTTCCGGTAAAAAAGAAGTGGTATCTGTGAAGATTTCTCCCGAGGCAGTGGATCCCGATGATGTGGAAATGCTGGAGGATATGATCGTGGCGGCTGCCAATGAGGCCTTCCATCAGATGGAAGAGGCGTCCAGTGCCGTTATGGCGGAGCTGACAGGCGGCCTTGGAGGTTTAGGAGGCCTTTCTTTCTAACATGGACTATTACAGCAGCCAGATCTCGAAACTGATCGAGGAATTGTCAAAGCTTCCGGGGATCGGAAATAAGACGGCCCAGCGCCTGGCCTTCCATATCATCAATATGCCGGAGGAACAGGTGGACCGGCTTTCCGGAGCCATCCGGGACGCCAAGCACAACGTCCGGTACTGCCGGGAGTGCTATACCTTAACGGATCAGGAGCTCTGCCCCATCTGCAAGAGCCCGGCCAGGGACCACAGCGTGATCATGGTGGTGGAGAACCCCAGGGACCTGGCGGCCTATGAAAAGACCGGGAAGTTTGAGGGGGTCTACCATGTGCTCCATGGAGCCATTTCCCCCATGCTGGGGATTGGTCCCGGGGACATTAAGCTGAAGGAACTGATGACCCGGCTCCAGAAGGATGTGAGGGAAGTGATCATTGCGACCAACTCAAGCCTGGAGGGGGAGACTACGGCCATGTACATCAGTAAGCTGATCAAGCCCACAGGGATCAAGGTCACCAGGATCGCCAGCGGCGTGCCGGTGGGCGGAGACCTGGAATATATCGACGAGGTGACGCTTTTACGTGCGCTGGAGGGCCGTGTGGAGCTTTAGGCGTAAGACGGCCGAGGAATTTAGGAGATGCAAAAGAAATGGATAAATATGAGTTTAACATAAAGGTGGAGCAGATCAAGAAAATGGTCAGCCGGGGAGACTACGAAACGGCCATGAAGATCGCGGATACCATCGACTGGCACCGCGTGCGGAATGCGAGCCTGCTTTCCATGATCGCTGAGATCTATGAAAAAAACAAGGAATACCAGGAGGCAAAGGATATTCTGCTGCTGGCCTTTGAGCGGGCCCCCATTGGCAAGCGCCTGCTTTACAAGCTGACGGACCTGGCCCTGAAGGAGGGGAACATTGCCGAGGCCGAGGCCTATTACCGGGAGTTCTGCGACCTGGCCCAGGATGATTCCCGCCAGTACCTTCTCCGGTACCTGATCCTGAAGGCGAAAAAAGCGCCCCTGGACCAGCTGATCCGCGCCCTGGAAACGTATACGGCGGTGGAAGTGGACGAGAAATGGCTGTATGAGCTGGCAGAGCTGTACCACAAGGGCGGCATGGGCGACCAGTGCGTCAGGACATGCGATAAGATCATGCTGCTGTTCGGACTGGGAAAATATGTGGAAAAGGCCATGGATCTGAAGCTGGAGTACGAGCCTCTCAACAAATATCAGATGGATCTGGTGGAGAACCGGGACAAATATGAAGCGAAGCTCCGGGCTGTGGAGGAGGAATTTGCCGGAAATCCCTCGTACCAGGATGATTATGAGGACGGGAAGGAGGCCGCAAAGCTGGAGGAACCTTCCTATGATGTGGAAAAGGAAGTGGTCATGCGCCTTCATGAGGACGCCCAGACCCAGAAACTGGCCCGGGAGATGTCCAAGCTTTCCGATACGGCTGCCCATACGGTAGAGGTGGAAGAGGACGACATGGACGCCACAAGGACCCTGGACGATCTGCGTTCCATTAAAGAGATCCGGCCCACAAGGCGGGTGCTGGATGTGGAGGCAGAGCGGGAGGGAGAAGAGTCTGACCGGGAGATCGAGCGGCAGAGAATGGCTATCCGCGCTGCCAAGGCCCGGGAGGAGATGGAGGAAGAGGCTCTGCGCCGTGCTGAAGAGGAGCGGGAGCTGGCCCGCAGAGAGGAAGAGGAGCGCCGCGCCAGAAAGCAGGCGGAGATCGACAGAGAGCGGGCTATGCGCCGCAGCGTGCGCACCATCCGTCCGGAAGAGGAAGAGGACGACAGCGACAGCCTGGAACTGGAATCTCTGGACGAGGGTCTTGACCTGAATAACCTTATGATCGAAGCGGTCAACGATGAGGATGGCCTGGCAGCAGCTCTGGACGCCCTGAGAGAGATCCACCGGGAGTTAGGCCATAAGAATCCGGTGGCCAAGATCAGCAGCGAGAAGTTAAACAAGCGCGGCATCAGCGCTGTGGCCTCCAGACTGGCGGGAAAGGATCTGATCATCGAACATGCGGCAGGCCTCAGCAACGCAGTCCAGAACGAGCTGGATGAGCTGATGGAACGGGATAAGAGCGGCATGATCGTGGTGCTCATTGATACTCCGGAGAATCTGGAGGCTCTCCATGGGAATAATATGTCCCTGGCAAGCAAGTTCCAGTATATCGGAGCAGACAGCAGGGCCCAGGAAAAACAGCAGAATGAGGCGGCCCTGGAGGAGGCGCTGTTAAAGCAGACAGAGGTCCAGGAAAAGATCGCCCAGGAGGTGGTCCAGGGCCGGGAGCCAGAGCCGGAGGATGGCTTTGACGGAAGAACAGAGGATTTCCGGGATATGCCTGAAGCCAGGAGGGAGGAGCCGCCGCATCTGGAGCAGGAAGAGCCTGTCCGGGAAATGGCGGCAGCGGCCCCGAAGATGGTTGCCGGAGCTCCGAAAGAGGATGATCTGGATGACAGCACGGAAATGGAGCTGGAGGAGTTCGCGCAGTATGCGTGCAAGTATGCGGCGGATATTGACTGCAGCATTACGGGAAAAAGCATGCTGGCTCTCTATGAACGTATCGAGATGATGGAAGAGGATGGTGTCCGGCTGACGAGGAAGGCAGCGGTGGATCTTATTGAGGAAGCCGCAGATAAGGCGGAAAAACCGTCTCTTGGAAAGAAGATCACAGGGCTGTTTTCTTCAAAGTATGACAAGGAAGGCCATCTGATCTTACGGGAAGATAACTTTTTTGATTAATGGACCGGGGGGGGCTGTAAAAAGCGGATTCTGCGCTTTCTTTTTGCAGCAGCCCCTTCTGATTATGACCAGGGAGAGTGGAGAATGAAGATCAGGCTGATCGCAACCGATATGGACGGGACGTTCCTGGATGATGAGAAACAGATACCGGAGGCAAACTGGCAGGCTCTTCTGGCATGTGCGGCCAGAGGGATCCAGATCGTACCGGCCACTGGGCGCACGGTACGGGGGATCCCCGACAGGATCCGGACGCTTCCGGGAGTCCGCTATGCCATAACCACCAATGGAGCCGTGGTGGCGGATCTGAAAGAGGACCGGATCATCAGCACCTGCCGGATCCCGGTGGATACTGCTTTGCGGGTACTGGAAATGGCCAGAGACAGCGGTGATGACATCATGTATGATGCCTATATGGACGGCATAGGCTGTACGACCCAGTATTTTTATGATCACGCAGAACGGTATGCAGTTTCTGCCGGAGTGGCGGCGCTCATACGGAAGACCCGCCGGGTGGTTCCAGATAATATCCGGTATGTAAAGGAAATGGGGAAGGAGATCGATAAGATCAACATGTTTTTTACGGACATGGAAGCCAGAAAGAGGATGCGTGTTTCCCTTGGGCAGATTCCAGGGATCCTGGTGACATCCTCGATCCCCAATAACCTGGAGATCAATGCGGCAGGCGCGGATAAAGGGAGCGCTCTTCTCAGACTGGCGGAATTTCTCGGTATCGGCAGGGAGGAGACCATGGCCTTTGGGGACGGAGAAAATGATCTGTCCATGCTCCGGGCAGCCGGTCTGGGGGTTGCCATGGAAAATGGAGAGGAGCAGGTGAAGCAGGCGGCGGATTTTGTGACTGTTTCCAACAACGATGCAGGCGTAGCCAGTGCGATCCGAAAATTTGTGCTTGAGTGAGGAGATGGAAGATGATGGAAGGAGTCTCTGGATTCTCCGGCCACTGGCTGGAGATCCTGGCAGCGGTATATCTGGTGGGAATGGTGCTGTATGGCCATTACAGAGGGTTTATACGGCTGTGTGTGTCAGCGCTGGCCCTGGTGATCAGCCTTGTGACAGTGCGGGTGGCCCTGCCATACGTGACAGAGTGGCTTAAAAACGATACGCCGGTCTATGAGTCCATCCGTCAGGGGATGGCGGATGCAGTCGGCTTGGATGGGATTTTGGACGGTGTGCTGGATATCGGAGAAGGAACCGGCGGGAATGGAGCCGGAATTGGAGAGAGGAGGACCATCGAAGAGCTGAAGCTGCCAGAGCAGATGAAGAGGATCCTGATCGAAAATAATAATAGAGAAGTGTATCAGATGCTGGGTGTGGAGCAGTTTGGAGATTACGTGGGCGGATACCTGGCTGATACGGTCATTAAAGCGGCGGCCTCGATCCTGCTGTTTGCAGTGGTATTTATATTGCTTCATATTGTGGCAGCCTGGCTGGATCTGATCGCAAGGCTTCCTATAATAAAAGGACTCAACCAGATCGCCGGAGCTGTACTGGGAGGCGTGGAGGGCCTTATGTTTTTATGGATCGTCTGCCTGGTACTTACTGCGCTGTCTGGGACGGATTTTGGAGCGGCAGCCATGGGGCAGGTGGCGGCAAGCCCGTGGCTGTCCTGGCTGTACGACCATAATGTGATCTCATATTTTATTCTGGGCCTGGTAAAGGGCATGCTGTAAAAAATGATCCCAGGGCCGAAAATCTTTTCGGCCCTGGGATCAAATTGTATGACTGCAATACACAATTTTCATAGAATGACCATAGGAAAAGGTAAAAAAAGAAGTGAGGACTTTTAGAAGATAACCACAAAATATAGATAAAACAAGGAAAAAAAGTCGTATCTTGTGATTGGTAAAAAGCAGGAAAAATTGTTCTAAAAAATAACACAAATTTGCTTGACATTCCTGGAAGAACATGGTATATTAAAACTCCGATGAGGGACAGACCTCACGGAGCTGTTACTTTTTTCGTTCGATGTTGAGTGATATCGACAAAAATTCCTGAAAAAAAGGAAAAATAAAAAAATGAAAAAAGTTGTTGACAAACGGCGAACAACATGATATACTATCTAAGCTGTCGCTGAGAAAGACAAGAACAGCACAGAACCTTGAAAACTGAACAGTATGTAAAACCCTGAAAATTCTTATA